>NZ_CP071768.1:0-54135 GCF_017498585.1 Acinetobacter towneri | reverse complement strand
GCTTAAAGAACTTGAGGCTGAAAATGCCCGTTTAAAACGCATGTATGCTGATGAGCGGCTAAAGTCAGACATCTTGCAAGATGCACTTTTAAAAAAGTTTTAAGGCCTGTTCAGCGAAAGTCACTTGCTCAGCAAGCTACTGAGCAATTTAAGATTTCAATCAGCATGGCCTGCTTAATTTTTAAAGTCAGTCAAACGTGTTATCGCTATAAAGCTCGTTTAGATGAAGAGAATCAACAGATTGCCGAATGGTTGATTCAATTAACCAATGATCATAAAACATGGGGCTTCAAGCTTTGTTTCCTGTATTTGCGTAATGTTAAAAAATACAAATGGAACCACAAACGTGTCTATCGCATTTATAAGGAGCTTGAGCTTAATTTAAGAATCAAGCCTAATAAGCGGATTAAACGAGAACAGCCTGAAACCCTTGCAGTACCGACAGCTAAGAATGAATCATGGTCAATGGACTTTATGTATGATCAACTCAGTGATGGACGTAGTTATCGAGTTCACAACGTGATTGATGACTATAATCGCGAGTCATTGGATATATTGATTGACTTTTCGTTGCCAGCAGAACGTGTGCTGAGAGGACTTGATCAGCTCATTGAATGGCGAGGTAAACCTAAACGCATTAGAACCGACAATGGCCCAGAGTATATAAGTGAGCTGATGGAAAAGTGGTGTGATCAGCATGGTATTGAGCATGTATTTACTCAACCAGGCAATCCACAGCAAAATGCATATGTTGAGCGATTTAATCGTACAGTACGTTATGAGTGTCTAAATCAATATTTATTTCGAGATCTGAGCGAGGTGCAGGACTATACAACTGACTGGCAGTACTTTTATAATCATGAACGACCTCATATGTCAGTAAATGGTTGTCCACCTATTTTTAAACAATAACAAGGGCTTTAGATTTTCTACCCATTAATTCAATTAAAAATGGGGGTATTACCCCATCAATTACGAGCGGCACAATGAGGATTCAATAATCTTTTCATATTTAGATAAAAATCATAAAAAGATTAATCAAGAAGTAGCTACGTATGCAGCCAAATATGATAGGAAAAGTTATGAAATAGTTATTCAATAGAATATAAATTACAATTACTAATTGAACGAAAAAACTTCAATTTGAAATTTCAAAAACTTGATTTTCCCACTAAACAACTATCCATTTAACATAGTGGTTGTTATACGAACTATCTTTGTAATGCATATTGCATTACAATATTCTCATGCATTCAATAAATGGGAAAATGATGGCTACTGTTAATTTCAGGGTCGATGAAGCCCTTAAAGAAAAGTCTTATTCCATCCTAAAAGAACAAGGAATTGCACCTACTGAGTTCTTTACTAATATTCTTGAATATATTGCTACGACTGGAAAGCTTCCAGTACAAAAAGCTTTACTCTCAGAGGAAGATGCTGATTTATTAGCTCTTGTTCGCAAACGTGTTAATGATCCTAAAGAGATGTTCGAGGAAGTCACATTAGATGACTTATAAGCTTTTACGTCATAAGGACTTCACTGCAGAATGGGAAAAGCTTCCTAGTGCTATACGAGATCAATTCAAGAAAAAATTAGCTAAGGTAATAGAGCAACCACATATTCCAAAGAATATGCTTAAAGGTGATCTTGCAGGCTGCTATAAAATAAAATTATTAAAAGCTGGTGTCCGACTTGTTTACCAGGTCAAAGATGATCAGGTAGTTATTTTGCTAATTACCGTTGGAAAACGAGCTGATAGCATTGTTTATGATGAAGCAAAAAAGCGGATAAAAGACTAAAAATGGGAGCTGCATGCCCCCATTTTTGGCTTCGTATAACGTGTATTATGTTAATTTTAGAAATAATTAAAAGTTTAGGAATACTAGTAGAATGCAGCTTATAGAAATAGAACCTTATTTTTGGGAACTATATGAGGATAGCGAAAATATATATCTCAATGTTCTTATAAATATGAGTGCAATTTCTTGGGAGAAAACTATCTGCTTAGATGAACAAACGATTCAGCAGTATCAGACTCAAGGAAAAGGTTTTATTGATGGCTTAGCTAAAAGGATTGAAAGTAGCCAATTTAGAAAAGATTATGAAAGATTTTACTCATATACAGATGCCTCCAAAGAACAGAAAAAAGAAATGCTTCAAGCATTTAATGAATATAAGGCTAAGCAAAATTAAATCCATTTAACATAATGGCTGTTATACGAGATGAATATGTAACTCCAAAATAGAAATGTCCGGTTTCTCCAAAGTAAAAATGTCCGCTTTTAGAATATGCGCTGTTGCAATTTTCTTAGCGGACGGTTTGATATGTTGGTGTCTATGTCGGATAAAGAACTTAAACGATTGTCGGTCTTGCAAGAAATCTGTGATCAACGCATAACCCAGCCCCAGGCTGCTCAGCTACTTCATATTTCAGAACGTCAGATCAGACGTTTATTGCAAAAATACAAAACTCAAGGTCCAACTGCATTAGCCCATGCTGCACGTGGCCAAATCAGCAATTCCAGGCTTCCTGAAGAGCTCAGACTCAAGTGCCTCAATCTGGTCGCTGAACAATTCCATGGTTTCGGACCCACTTTAGCGCATGAAAAGCTCACCACCGTTCATGGCTTTGATATTTCAGTTGAAACACTGCGTTCCTGGATGATTGCAGCAGATCTGTGGATTCCTCGCGCCAAGCGCCTGAAACGCCCGTATCAGCCTCGTTACAACCGGGATTGCTTTGGTGAACTGATCCAAATTGATGGCTCACACCATGACTGGTTTGAAGGACGCGCTGCTAAGTGCTGTTTGCTGGTGTTTATCGATGATGCGACAGGAAAATTGCAGCATTTACGCTTCTGTGAATC
Source organism: Acinetobacter towneri (assembly GCF_017498585.1). Classification (NCBI taxonomy): domain Bacteria; kingdom Pseudomonadati; phylum Pseudomonadota; class Gammaproteobacteria; order Moraxellales; family Moraxellaceae; genus Acinetobacter; species Acinetobacter towneri. The sequence goes on along the minus strand of NZ_CP071768.1, from coordinate 51,267 downwards.
AGAATCAACCTTTGACTATATGATTTCAACACGTTTATATGTCGAACAGCACGGTAAGCCTTTAGCGTTTTACAGCGACAAACATTCAGTCTTTAGAGTGAATCAAAGCAGCAAGAAAGACACCAAGATTACCCAGTTTGGACGTGTACTCAGCACCCTCAATATCGATATCATCTTCGCCAATTCACCACAGGCCAAAGGCCGTGTAGAACGGGCGAATAGAACGCTTCAGGACCGTCTGATCAAAGAAATGCGCTTGGAAGGCATCTGTTCGATTGAGCAAGCTAATGCCTGGCTACCCTGCTTCATTGAGCAGTTCAATCAGAAGTTCGCCAAGATGGCTTTTAATCCTAAGAATCTACATCGGCCTATCACTGAAACAGCCGAAGAATTAGATGATATTTTTACTTGGCGTGAACCCCGCAGAGTCACCAATAGCCTGACGATTACTTATGATAAATGCGTATATCTCCTGGAAAACACCGAAGAAAATCAAAGGTTGATCGGTAAGTATCTTGAGTTCCTGGAATACCCGGATGGTACTGTAGCCCTCATGCATGATGGCCGAAAGATCAATTACAGCCTCTTCGATAAATTAAGTCAGCTGAATCAGCGAGAGATTGTTGAGAATAAACGGTTGAGTGCTGTTCTGAATCATATCCAACAACAGCATGAAGAACTGGAACAGCAAAACAAACGTAATCGTTCTCAAAAGATGCCAAGCAGACGTGCACAGAAAACAGCGATTGAACAACGAAATCTAAATCCTGTGCTTGACTTGGAAATGTCCATATAGGACATTTCTATTTGGTTATTAGGTAGGACATTTCTACTTGGGAATAACAGAATAACAGAAAAAACCTAGGCACTGGCCTAGGTGTTAAATTAAAAAAATACATAAAAATTAAGGCTATAGTCTCAATTTTTCAACTTCGTATAACGTGTATTATGTTAATTTTAGAAGATCTATACAATTCTGTACTTTTTCACAATCATAGAAAAAGCAAATAAAATACTTATCCAAAATAAATAATCAATAAAAAAATTGAGAAAAACAAATTGATCCATGCCGATGAAAATAAATAAAGGATTGATACTTATACTTCCGACTGGAGAGGTTTCACCATCTATAAGGAACTGGAGAGGAAATCCCCCAGCTATGACTTTAACTTTTTCAAGCTTATCTACAACTATGCGAGCAACTAATATATTTTTTTGATAAAGCAAAGATACGTAAGTCAAAATAATCGCTAAAAAATTAAAATATAATATTTTTTTCATAACTATTCTTTATCTTTTAAGTTAATTAAAAACAGCCAATAACATAAGCCAGGAAATAGAGCCAGAAAGCTAGCCCATGTATTGGTATACATCTTCCACCAATCTTCAGCAATCTTTCCAGTATGCCCCCATCCTAAAAGAATAAAAAATGGAGTAGCAATAATTAGAGAGGTAATACAGATGGTTAATAAATTAAGTCTGTTATAACGATTTAAAAGAATTGAGAATATGTAGCTAAAAGGCACAGTCAAAATACAATAAGCCAAGTAAATAAGACCGTGTCCTACAAGAACTACGAAAATCGAGTATAGGCTGTATTCGTGATTCACTGCGATAAACAGGACTGTTGTTAAAAAAAGTAAAGGTAAAGGAGCAAGTAAGAGTGCTTTTACTATTTGTTCATTTGAGTATTTCACTAATTTAATTCTCTTATCTACTCAATAAATAATAATACTATAACGATTTTATTGGAGGTTTTTTGATTCTATTTAACATAATGGTGGTTATACGAATTGAACGTAAGCGTCCGCTGAACCCCATGCCTATTTTTTAATTCGGTTCAGGTTTCCAGCGGTGTGGTAGCAATTCTTCAATCTGAGTCACTTTATGTGTCGGCAACCTTTTCAGCACATCACTTAAATAGGCATTTAATCCTGAGAACTAAGAATTATCATTTAAAAATACCACAAAGTAGTATAAAATAAACTACTACAAGGTAGTATGAATGCAATCAATGTATACAATATGTGAGACTCCATTATTTACTAAATACTGTCTTGTTTATTGGACTCAGGAAGAATATGAGGAATTCAAAACATTCTTAGCATTAAATCCTGAAGCAGGAGATGTAGAGCCTAATGCAGGTGGTATTCGTAAGATTAGATGGACTAGCGGTGGTAGAGGTAAAAGTGGTGGTGTCAGAGTCATCTACTTTAATCGTTTAGCAAATGGAGAGATTTGGTTATTAACCTTGTACAGTAAAAAGCAAACTGTACAGCTTAGTAAGAAGACTCTTCAAGCATTAGTGGAGAAACTAAATGACTCGTTTAATGACTGAAAAAGAACTTGAGGCTTTTGAAGCAACTAGGGATATTGAAGCTGAAATATTACAAGGCATCGACGATATGCTTACTAGTAATGCAGCGAAAAGAACCGTAATCACTGAGACAGATGTAGCGTTAGCTCGTAGAAAGGCTCAACTAACACAAGATCAGTTTGCTAAGATTCTTGGCGTATCAAGACGTACTCTTGAATCATGGGAACAAGGTGCGAGAAGACCATCAGGAGCAGCAACATCCCTTATTCGATTATTTATTGTTGATCCAAAATTTGTAAAAGAGAGTCTGGCTTAATTTAGACAGCTCTCTACTATATTTATTTAAGGTTTTTTATGAAGCACTTAGGATTTGTGGGAAAAAGTACTGAATATTTAGGGTATACCCATATTGAAATTATCAATAGCTCATTACGCTTATCTTTCAATATTCCATCAACAAAAGATCTAGAAGAAACCTTTAAAAAGATAGTCGAAAATAACTATGATTTACTCATGGAAACATCAGCAGAAATCGAGTTCGAATTAGAAAGTGAAACGCTAGCAAAGATAGAAACCATCATAAAAGAAAAAGGGATTGAACTTGATGAGTTTGTTCAAAATGCGCTGATTAAACTTATCAACCAAAATGAATTGGCTAAGACTGATTAGACCTTAAATGCAGACAATAAAAAACCCCAGCATCCTGCCGGGGTTTCTCATATTGGGTTGCTAGGTATGACTCCTGTCTTACCTCACGCTCCTGGTGCGATCTTTCTTATTCTTGTTGTTTGGAACTTCCTGTTCCTGATGAGTTCATCATAGGAAAATTCCACTGTTCCTGGTAGCCGCAAAGAGCCGAGATTGTTGTGCGCCAGGGCGTACAAAATAGCCTAAATTTTATCCACAGCCATTGGGGATAGTTTCGGATCCTGAAAGCCGATGAAATGGGCACTGATTGCCAAATTGATCGTTTTTTAATCAAATTTACTGGCAAAATATTACAGATCTGCTTAAAAACTCACCAACTTATTACAAAAGCCGATTTTTTGCTTTTTCTTAGTCATGGCTAAATTTTCAAGTGATTGATATTTATATTAATATACAAGTGTTGTTATTCCCAAGTAGAAATGTCCTACCTAATAACCAAATAGAAATGTCCTATATGGACATTTCCAAGTCAAGCACAGGATTTAGATTTCGTTGTTCAATCGCTGTTTTCTGTGCACGTCTGCTTGGCATCTTTTGAGAACGATTACGTTTGTTTTGCTGTTCCAGTTCTTCATGCTGTTGTTGGATATGATTCAGAACAGCACTCAACCGTTTATTCTCAACAATCTCTCGCTGATTCAGCTGACTTAATTTATCGAAGAGGCTGTAATTGATCTTTCGGCCATCATGCATGAGGGCTACAGTACCATCCGGGTATTCCAGGAACTCAAGATACTTACCGATCAACCTTTGATTTTCTTCGGTGTTTTCCAGGAGATATACGCATTTATCATAAGTAATCGTCAGGCTATTGGTGACTCTGCGGGGTTCACGCCAAGTAAAAATATCATCTAATTCTTCGGCTGTTTCAGTGATAGGCCGATGTAGATTCTTAGGATTAAAAGCCATCTTGGCGAACTTCTGATTGAACTGCTCAATGAAGCAGGGTAGCCAGGCATTAGCTTGCTCAATCGAACAGATGCCTTCCAAGCGCATTTCTTTGATCAGACGGTCCTGAAGCGTTCTATTCGCCTGTTCTACACGGCCTTTGGCCTGTGGTGAATTGGCGAAGATGATATCGATATTGAGGGTGCTGAGTACACGTCCAAACTGGGTAATCTTGGTGTCTTTCTTGCTGCTTTGATTCACTCTAAAGACTGAATGTTTGTCGCTGTAAAACGCTAAAGGCTTACCGTGCTGTTCGACATATAAACGTGTTGAAATCATATAGTCAAAGGTTGATTCTGATTCACAGAAGCGTAAATGCTGCAATTTTCCTGTCGCATCATCGATAAACACCAGCAAACAGCACTTAGCAGCGCGTCCTTCAAACCAGTCATGGTGTGAGCCATCAATTTGGATCAGTTCACCAAAGCAATCCCGGTTGTAACGAGGCTGATACGGGCGTTTCAGGCGCTTGGCGCGAGGAATCCACAGATCTGCTGCAATCATCCAGGAACGCAGTGTTTCAACTGAAATATCAAAGCCATGAACGGTGGTGAGCTTTTCATGCGCTAAAGTGGGTCCGAAACCATGGAATTGTTCAGCGACCAGATTGAGGCACTTGAGTCTGAGCTCTTCAGGAAGCCTGGAATTGCTGATTTGGCCACGTGCAGCATGGGCTAATGCAGTTGGACCTTGAGTTTTGTATTTTTGCAATAAACGTCTGATCTGACGTTCTGAAATATGAAGTAGCTGAGCAGCCTGGGGCTGGGTTATGCGTTGATCACAGATTTCTTGCAAGACCGACAATCGTTTAAGTTCTTTATCCGACATAGACACCAACATATCAAACCGTCCGCTAAGAAAATTGCAACAGCGCATATTCTAAAAGCGGACATTTTTACTTTGGAGAAACCGGACATTTCTATTTTGGAGTTACAAGTGTACTTCGTATAATATCCATTATGTTAAATGGACAATTAATAATTGAATATTTCACCTTTTTTTTAATTAGTAGCTAAAATTACTTTATAATTTAAACTTATAAGGTATTTAAAGTGAAAAGTCCTCTTTCTAAAATATTTCTACTAAATATTCTCATAATGGCTGGTAGTGTTGCGTATGCCATTGAAGTTAAGCCATTCAAATTTATAAAAAATAATGAAGGTTATCCAGAAAATATTGGTTTATATAAAATAACAAATAAATACAGTGAGTTATATGTAAAACAGTATCCATTTTCTATTGAGAACAATAATAGAAATGCTGGTTTTATTAGTGAGATCGACCCACAATGTGAAATCTTAGAAAAGATATATAAGCAACAGCAGAATACTTATGTTGTAACAAGTACATGTGGCGCATGGTTTGGTATGAGTAGCCCAGAAAGCCATTATTTTATATATGAGTTTAACGATCTAGCAAAATTAATTAAATCTGAAACTATTGAATTCAAAGAGTCATTAGATATTACTATTTCAGAGCTTAATTCAGGTATAAAAATAACATCAAGCCAAAGTCCTAAAACTGGGAAAAAATATGATTATGAATACAAAAATGGGAGCTTATATGACTTCTCAACATCTATGAATAGAAATTTAGTTTCAAAAGAAAATGATAGAATCTGTAAGGGATTCTATGATCAAGTTTATACTCAATTTAAGTATTCTTATGTACCTGGTATGACTAATCTTTTTGAAATTTTACCTAGACATGCTTATTCATGGGTTCCAAACAAAATAAAATCTAGTGAAGAATTATCAGATAAATTAGCCAATGATTTAAAAGGGAAAGATCTAACACAACGTAGAAATGTTCCTTATTCAAGATTTAAACAAGACTATTGTTCTTAACTAAACTTAAGTATTCCTAAAATTAATATAATAGGTGCTATGCAAAGTCAAAATGTTAGAACCCATTCAAAATGGGAGCTATAAGCTCCCATTTTTAGTCTTTAATACGCTTTTTAGCTTCGTCATAAACTATGCTATCAGCTCGTTTCCCGACTGTGATGAGCAAGATAACTACCTGATCATCTTTAAATTGATAGACAAGTCTGACACCAGCTTTTAATAATTTAATTTTATAGCAACCTGCAAGATTGCCTCTCAGCATATTCTTTGGAATATGTGGCTGCTCTATGACTTTGGCTAGTTACTTCTTAAATTGATCTCGTATAGCAACAGGGAGTTTTTCCCATTTGTGTGTCCTTACCCATTTAACCCATTTAAAATTATTAAATTAAAAAATAAATTGAACAACAGAAATAATATAAGTATATTTCTGGAAATTAGCTTTAAAGAGACTAAGTAGGTGAAAAGACTATTAAAAATTACATTAATCAGCGTAATGGTTCTTAATGCTCAAAATATATTTGCAAAAATAATTATAGATAATGCAAATTATCAATCTAAAATTATAAAATTAAATAGTACAAAGAATCCCAAAATAACAAGAGCTTGGGTAGAAACCGAGTTTAAAGAGGAGAAGAATAGGTCAACAGTTCTATATGAGATAGATTGCGAACAAGAAAAATTCCGAAGACTAGGAGGAGTTATGTACAAAGAAGTAACAGGTGATCCAATAGCTATGGAACCTACAAAAGAAGAATATATAATTCCAAATACAAATCTAGATACGCTTAAAAGGGAGGTATGTACAGGAAAATATTAGAAAAACTTGAGAGATTTGGGGGATCAGAGAATTATTGTAGTTATCCTGATCTAAATGACAATTCAAGAGTAAAGATAGAAAAAATTTGTTATTTAATTTAGGGCGGCACTGTCACACGAGGGTGTAAATAATTCTGTGTAAATACAGTTTTATTTACAGTCTCTAAAGCTCCCTTTTTATAGGGCACTGTTGCAAATAGGCTGACATGATAAGCTAAATATCTTATTTATTTCGAGATACAGCAGATGAATCCCTTCCACGGTCGGCACTTTCAAGGTGAAATCATTCTTTGGGCTGTTCGTTGGTATTGTAAATATGGCATCAGCTATCGTGAACTTCAAGAAATGCTCGCTGAACGAGGCATAAATGTGGATCACAGTACAATTTATCGTTGGGTTCAGCGTTATGCTCCAGAAATGGAAAAACGGTTACGCTGGTATTGGCGTAACCCTACAGATTTACATTCATGGCATATGGATGAGACTTATATCAAAGTGAAGGGGCGATGGACTTACCTGTATCGTGCAGTTGATCAACGTGGTCATACGATTGACTTTTACCTTTCCGCTAGACGGAACAGTAAATCAGCCTATTGTTTTTTAGGAAAGATCTTCAATACGGTGAAAAAATGGCAAATTCCACGGGTCATCAATACAGATAAAGCAGCGACCTATGGCCATGCTTTATCACGGTTAAAGCGAGAAGGAAAATGTCCAGTAGATATTGAGCACAGGCAGATTAAGTATAAAAATAATGTCATTGAATGTGATCATGGTAAGTTAAAGCGAATCATCAGGGCCACATTAGGATTCAAATCTATGAAGACTGCTTATGCCACAATTAAAGGTATTGAAGTCATGCGTGCACTACGTAAAGGACAAGCATCGTCATTTTATTATGGTCAGCCTCAGGGTGAAGTGTGTCTAATCAACAGGGTTTTCGGTCTCTAAGCACTTTTTAAAGGGAACATCATCGACTCAAATCTCTATTTGCAACAGTGCCCAAAAAAGATTGAAAACCATTTTAAAGCTTTCGACTTAACCTTTTTTTACATCAATAATGGCTTCATTTAATGTCAGCATACTTTTTGAAACACCACCTGATTTTCTTGTACACTGTCAGACAAGACAGACTCCAGTAAAGTTTTATCTGGCTGCAAATTTTCAAACTCTTGGTACAGATAACCAATTTTTAATTTCGGTACAGCATAGATCCCTTCATACTTATTTCTGATTAAAGAAAAAAGAGTAGATTTACCACTTCCATTATCCCCCAATACAGCAACTTTTTGTTTGTTTCGGATTTCAAAAGAGGCATGATTAAAAATCAAATGATTATCATATCCAAAAGTTACTTCTTCACCACGAATTAATATTTTATTTTTCGGGGGATTTGTTAGCTCAAAATTAATTCGAATATTTGCCTGTTCTTCGACTTGTTCTTTTACATCTAACTGCTCTATTCGTGATTGCACGGCTTTTGCTTGCTTTGCTATTGCTTTTTGTCGCCCTCCAAAAGACTTGTAAGTAGATATGAAACTTCTAGCTCTAATTTCAGAATTACTCATATTCCTTGGCTTATCTGTTATCGCTTCAGCTTGCCTTTTTTTCTGCAAATAAGCTTCCTCTAGTTGCTTTTTCTTTGCTTGATAATTTTCATATTCTCTTTTCTCAGTGTGAATTTGATGTTCCTTCTGCTGTTTATATGCAGTATAATTCCCGTCAAAACAGTTAATGGTATTGTTGTCAATCTCAATAATTCGATTACACAATTCATCTAATAAATTTGTATCGTGGCTAATAATCATCATTGTGTTATATTTTCCTAAATTTCGCTTTAGCAATTGAATCCCTTTAGTATCTAAATTCGCTGTTGGTTCATCTAGTAAAAGTATTGAACTACTCTTAGAAAAAGTCTCAGCTAAACGTAAACGAGTTTTTTCCCCACCACTGAACCAACCTTCAGATATTGTTGAGCTGGAGCGAAATTCTTTCAATTGCCAAGAATCTACTGATTCGTGGTATTGACCGAATTGTTTATAATAAGAGATATCTCCCTTAACCTCAACATTTCCCTTGTCAGGAGCTATATCATTGTTAATGATCTCCAACAACGTCGTTTTTCCACTTCCGTTTAACCCGACTACACCAATAATATCGTTCTTAAAAACAGTTAATTTATCAAAAGTAAAAAGAAGCTTGCCTCCAAAATATTTTTCTATTCCTCTCATTTTTATCAATTCCATACAATCGCCTCCCTTTCTAGCGATTAAGTTAATAAACATATTAAATCATTAATTAGTTTTTGTAGTTTAGAGAGTTTATTTCTTAGGGTTTCTATTCCTCAATTATTCCGTATCCTTCTGGTGCAGGAATCCCATGTTCCGAAGAACGACTGACTGATTCCCACTCTTTCCATGTAAATATACGTTTTTCTGCATTTTCAACAGCTAAATCATATACAAGGCTTCCCAGAACTAATCGGAGAGGCGGATTCTCACTATTAACCAGTTTCATTATAGCTTCGGCGGCTAACTTAGGATCACTATCCACCGATTCGTTTGAATATTGTTGGGCCAACTTTTCACGTAATGAATCATACTCTTTTTTCTGTGTAGTAAAACTCATTTTTAAGTATAGATTCGTCCAGTAACCTCCAGGTTCTACGATAGATACTTTTATACCAAAATGTGCAGCTTCTTGTGCTAAAGCCTCGCTAAATCCTTCTAAAGCAAATTTACTAGCGCTATAGATTCCCGACATTGGACCACTAATCAGTCCACCAATACTAGATATCTGGATAATATGACCTGATTCTTGTGCCCGCAAGTACGGCATAACAGCTTGACTTACCCATACTGTACCGAAGAAATTAGTTTCCATTTGGCTTCTAACTTCATCTTCACTAAATTCTTCAATCATTCCCATTACCATATTCCCTGCATTGTTAATGACAATATCGAGTCTTCCAAAATGTTTAATGGCAGTTTCCACTGTAGTCGAAACAGCACTTCTATCAGTAACATCAAGACTTAAAGGAAGTAACATTCCTTCAAACTGGCATTTTAACTCATTCAGTTTTTCAATATTTCTAGCAACACCAACAACCTTCTCTCCTGACTCCAATGCTTTTTTTGTGAATTCGTATCCTAGTCCACTGCTTGCACCTGTAATAAACCACACACGTGTATTTTCATTGTTATTAAATGTCATAAATAATCTCCTCGGTAGTGTTTCAAAAAGTATGCTGAAGAAAAAGCCGATTGGATTTTGATAAAATAGAGAAATGCAAATAACTCTAGCAATCAAATGTCCAACCTGCCTCAGTGATAGTATAAAGAAAAATGGTATCAAAGTAGATGGGAAACAAAACTATCAGTGCAAAGACTGTAAACGTCAGTTTATTGGTGATCATGCACTGAGCTATCTAGGATGTAAGTCAGGTATTACTCGTAAAATATTACAGTTGATGGTCAGAGGCAGCGGTATACGAGATATTGCTGAAGTTGAGCGCATCAGTATCGGTAAAGTTTTACGTACTTTAACTGAATCAACCTATGAAATTCAGCCTCAGCAAAGTCATTATGAATCTCTCGAAGTAGATGAGTTCTGGAATTTTGTTGGAAATAAAAAGAATAAACAATGGCTTATTTTTGTTCAAAAGTCATATTTTACCTCGGAGAAACCGGACATTTTTATTGGTGAGAATATAGACACTTTAAATGGGTTCTAACACTCTCGTTTCGTATAACAGCCATTATGTTAAATGGAAGGAAGCAAAATAAGTTAACATTTTGCTTCCGGCCACATTAAGCTAGAGTTTTATTTAAATAAAGCTATTTAGTAATCATTAAATTAATTAAAATCTAAATCTAACACCAGCTCCATATAACCAACCTTTCTCAGAGTTTGATTCTATTTGCCACGACGTTTCATCATTACCTTTTGAATACTCATAGGCAATGTCGATATAAGGCATGATCTTTTTACTGATTTCATAGCGAGTTTCAAACCCTGCGGTTGCACTGCTTAAACCAGTTTTTTTCGCATATTTAGAGTCATCACTAAAGATAGCATCCAACTCTAAATAAGGTTGAATAATCAACTTTTGCGTAATCAGAAAATCACGTTCCGTTTCTAGGCTAAAGCCCGCATAATTGTCTTCTCCCGCATAGAGATAAGCATCAGTTTCAAAGAAATATGGCGCCATACCATGTAAGCCAATCACCGCATCAACATTTTCTTCGGTGTCTTTGCGATGATCATTGAGTTCAACTTTTTCACTACGATAACGTGCACCAATCTGTGCATCCCAAAAGTCTGAAATCATACGGCTATATAAAAGTTTGGCATCATAATGTGCATCATGCGATTCTTCTTTATCGGCATGAATTTTAATAAAAAGCTTATTTTCATCTGTGCCAATACGGGTTTCAAACTCTGACTTTAAATCACCTGTGCCATCTTCATTGACAAGCCACTTATTGTCCACTGTCGTAATCGCATAAATTTGCGCACCGTGTTCTGAGCGATGATCATAATGCGAACTCTGCTGAGCATTCGCATCTGGTACATGATGTAAATGATTAACCGTAGATGTTGCCTGATGTTGTGCCTGATTCATTTGGCTATGGTTCATTTGAGAGCGATCCATTTGCATCGGCTGATTTTGACTAGAAGATGTAGCAACTGTCATTTTTTCAGGCGCACTATGATCTTCACCATTATGTGCCAAACTCACTGCACTGACCATCAACAAAGAGCTTGCTAAAACAGTTTTAGAAAAAAGATTAATGGTGCGCATGTTGATCTCCTTTCTGTACTTTTTGATCTTGCTGTTTCTCTGTTGATTTGTGATGCATTGGCTGATGACCTGCATGTTGATGGTTCATCGGTGCTGAATGTGCAGCATGATTCATTTTCCCCATCATCTGCATGTGTTGTGCATGCTCTTGTGGAGAATGCTGTGAATGATCCATCTCAGACATCGCTTGATGATTCATTGATGGTACATTTTTTCCATCAGTCTGAGCAGTTGAATGATGCCCTTCGTGCGCCAAACTTAAGCTTGTTAAACTCAATACCGCAACAGAAAAAAACGCTTTAAATACAAAATTAGTGATGTGCATGTCCAGCTCCTTTTTGCTCAGTTACTTGGTGAGTTTGAGTCGAATTTGTACCTTGAATTGGCGTTGTAGACACTTGTTCATCGCTAACATTTGCCACGATCAACTTGTTCATCATTCCTGCACTCATGTGATACAACAAATGACAATGGATTGCCCATTCGCCCAACTCATCCGCAGTTAATAAAGCAGTGACTGTTTTACCCGGTGGTACAATCAATGTGTGTTTATTCGGCATATCTACCGACTCTTGACCATTCTCCAACTGCATAAACATGCCATGTAAATGCATGGGGTGCGCCATCATACTGTCATTAATAAATTTGATACGGATACGCTCGCCATACTTCACTTTTAATGGCTCAGCATCGCTGAATTTTTTACCGTTAATCGTCCAAATATAACGCTCCATAGTACCGCCCAAACGCACTACTAATTCACTGCTAGCTTCACGAGTATCTTTTTGCGGTTCTAAAGATTTTAAATCACTATATTGCAAGGCTTTATTGCCCGCAGGTGTAGATGCATTTGCCCAACCATAAACCACTTGATCATTTTCTTGTGGTTTTGCTGTGCCATGCTGTGAATGATCCATTTTCGAGTGATCCATGCCTTGCATATCGCCATGGTTCATTTTTGAATGATCCATTTTCGAGTGATCCATGCCTTGCATATCGCCATGGTTCATTTTTGAATGATCCATTTTCGAGTGATCCATGCCTTGCATATCGCCATGGTTCATTTTTGAATGATCCATTTTCGAGTGATCCATGCCTTGCATATTGCCGTGGTTCATTTTCGAATGATCCATTCCTGCATGATCACCACCACCATGTCCCATATCTTCCATGGTCAAAAGTGAGCGTGGACGTGGTGCAGGCATATGAATGCCATGTGTCATAGGATTTAGTTCATTGTGCAGTGTACCAATCGCATAGCCTGAACGGTCAATTGACTCAGCTTCAATTTGATAATGTCCGCCTTTTGGCTCCACAATCACATCATAAGTTTCAGCTGTGCCAATACGAAACTCATCCACAGCAACAGGTTTTACAGGCTGACCATCAGCACTGACCACAGTCATTTTCAAGTTAGGAATACGGACATCGTAGAAAGACATCGCAGATGCATTCACAAAACGTAGGCGAATTTTTTCATTCGGTTTAAACATTCCTGTCCAATTTTGTTCAGGTGTTTTGCCATTAATGAGGAAGGTATAACCTGTAACATCCGACATGTCGGTTTTTAGCATACGCATCTGATTCCACATTTTGCGGTCAGACCATGTCGCTTTTATGCCATCACGTTTAACCTGCTTCCAAACATCACCCAAGGTTTCACGCTGATCTTGATAATATTCAGCTGAAATTTTAAGATCTTTCTGAATTTGATCACTGGTTTTTTCATGAAAATCTGACAACATCACCACATAGTCACGTTCAGCTTTTTCATGTGCTGCCAATGGTGTTTTACCTTTTGGATAAATCACAAAAGAACCATATAAGCCGTCCTGTTCCTGTCCTTTAGAATGAGCGTGATACCAATAAGTCCCGCTTTGGCGAATCTTGAATTTATAAACATACTCGCTTTGAGGCTTAATACCGTTAAAACCATTAAATCCCGGTACACCATCCATAATGCCCGGCAACAACAGTCCGTGCCAATGAATAGAAGAATCTTGGTTTTTTAAATTATTTTTCACGCGAATGATGGCTTCATCACCCTCTTCAAACTCAAGCAAAGGCGCAGGAAATTGACCATTTACGGTAATGCGCTTTACAGGCTTTCCAGTTGGGCTGACCACTGCTTCATCAATAACAAGCTGATATTCACGCACTTCGGCAAAAACCAAAGGCGACGATGCAAAACAAATACCTGCTAATAGGTACGAACTAATTTTATGAGACATAACTTAACCTTAATTTTTGAAAAATAAATAAATTTTAAAAAAAATGGTTAAGTTTTAGGAGGACGTGAAATTTCTTGCCAATACCCATTTAGATATTGGTTGGGGTAATAAAAATTAGGCTGATCTATAGAATAGAAGGTATCTAGGGGATCTAGCGAGCTTTGCAAAGAATGAAGACATGAGATCTGTGTCTGGCAGGATAAGCTAGAACATTCCTGACACTTTTTGTGATCTATATTCTGATTAAGAGCTAAATGATTATGGCAATCGGTATTCGTCTGTACTTCGTGATTAATACCATGTTGAGTGACTTGCTGTGCTTGATCTAAACAATGATCTTGGCTCATTTCAGTTTGCATATTGATATGCATTATCTTTACTGATGCAACAGACACACTACTCCATCCTATGGCAAAAACCATAAGAAAACAAAACCAAAGTTTTTTGGAGAGATGAGTCAACACGAATGCTATCTAGGAATAGAATTTAATCCAAAATATCTTAACGGAATTTCAAATATTTACAACCCAATATAATTTAGTAGTTTCTCTAAAATTAACATAATACACGTTATGCGAAATTAGAAAAATGAGTTTATTGCACTGATATTTATCTGTTTTTTAAATTTTAGACCTGGGTTGGTGCCCAGGTTTTTTTATTGCGTATAACAGCCATGATGTTAAATAGTTCTCTTTTTAGATAAATATTCATGTTTTCAATACATGCTAATTAGAGATTTTGAACTCAAGCAATTCTATAAAATTTTAACTTATGTGTACCTCTACTTTTAACTTCGGTTATTTATGGGAGGATTACCGGTGGCCTAACTTAAATAAAAAGTCTCCGACAAACCCGGTACGGTTCACTATCTATTGTTATTCTTACCTGAAATTGATGTGAGCTTATAGAGACAAGGTAAATTTGCAAAAGTGCCGGCTATTCAGTGTTCATTGAATGTTTAATTTAATTTATTAAGCTTGACCTTGGAGTGGCTCTAAGCCTTATACTTGGTACAAATTTTTCGATTGTTATGATGATGCGTTCTACTACATGGATTACAGTCTTGGTTGGATTGTTCATGTTCCAAAGCTTTTGGAATGTGGCGGCGGCCTTTTGTGTCCATGAACAACAGCCTCAATCACAGCAGAGTTATCATTTTGGTCATCACCAAAATACCTTGTGTGCCAGCGATAGTCGTCAACACGATCATAATGGACAGTCAGAAAACATAAAAACATTCAGTAGCGATTTAGAAATCGGTGAAGATCATCAAGATCATCTACCATCGATGACGCATTTGATTGTACAAAATGAAAAAGTAGATGTGTTTCATCCAAGCTCTGAAGTTAAAGTGAATCCACAATTTCATTGGAAAAACAGCTATCAGGCTCCTGACCTGTTTCAACAAAGCCCACCTCCCGAATTTTCCCCGCTCATGGTGGGGTAGCCTAAAACATTCCCACCACTTTTATTATTTAAATAAGTGGGAAAAATCATGTCTTCACAATCAATTATACTCTTGCGTCATAGCTTGGTTGCTTGTATATGTGCAGCGGCTATGCAATATAGCTATGCTGAAAACGTTACCAGCTTTGAATCCGCTTTAGCAAAAGTACAAAGTTACCAGACTCAAGACAAGCTGTGGCAACAAGTTCAGCAAATATCTGAATTGAATATTCAGCAAAGTCGGTTATGGCAGAATCCAAGTATAAGTTTAGAACAGTCTGGCTTTGGCTCAGGTCAAGAACAGGAATTCAATGTTGGCGTTAGTCAACCTCTAGATCTATTTGGTCAGCGTAAGCTGAACCGGGTGATTGCCAATACCTCGAATCAACAAATCCAATTGCAACAGCAATTATGGAAGGCACAAAGCCAACTGATTGTTAAATTTGCATGGTCGCAATTTGCACTTGCTGAGGTTGAGCAGTCTGCTTATTCAGTACAGTTAAAAACAAGTAAAGCCAATCTGGACAGTGCCCAGAAACGCTATCAGGCAGGCAGTATTGCCCTGGTTGATTTTGAGCGTACCCAAATTGAAGCGCTAGAAATCCAACGACTTTATCAGCAAGCGATGCTGAATAAACAAGCTGCCGGTCGTCAGCTGTCTAATTTGTGGGGGGGAGAAACATCTTCACATCTTCAATTGAATAAAACCGCTATCCCTTGGCCAGAGCAAAGTCTCCAAACTGTGCAACGGTATATTGCTGAAGGGTGGCTAGAAAAATTCTATGCCTTGAACATTCAGCAATCGGATCATCAAATTGAAAATTTAAGAATTCAGGCACGTCCCAATCCGACTTTAAATGTAGGCATGAAACGTAGCAAAACCCCTAATGAAAGCAACGATACGACTTTGGCAATCGGCGTGGCTATTCCACTGAATATTTTCAACCGCCAGCAATATGCGATCCCGATGGTCCAGCAACAGCAAATATTGCTGAACCAACAGCAGCAGCGTGAGCTGAAGCAACAAATACTCAATATTGCCAACAGCATGCATCAGCTCAAAGGTTTACGTAGCCAGTTCGATGCCACAACAGCACAAGTTACTTTGGCGACCAAAGTTCAGAGCCGTACTTTACAAGGGTTTCAGGCAGGGAAACTGTCCATTACCGACGTTCAACAAGCAACCACCCAACTGCAGAATCTTCGATTGGGTCAATTACAAATTCTACGTCAAGCTTGGCAAACTGCCCTCGCAGCTGAGGCACTCAGTATTGGCACAAGTTATGAAGAAATTAGCCGTTCGGATGCCTATACACAACTGAATAAAAAGGCAGTCGAAGCATCGCAAAATTTAATCAATGGGGGAGCACGATAAAATG
Source organism: Acinetobacter towneri (assembly GCF_017498585.1). NCBI lineage: Bacteria > Pseudomonadati > Pseudomonadota > Gammaproteobacteria > Moraxellales > Moraxellaceae > Acinetobacter > Acinetobacter towneri. The sequence continues at coordinate 34,768 of NZ_CP071768.1, read as the reverse complement.
AACGCCAAGCAAAACGGAAAAATATCCCAGTCTCTCATGATTGCAATTTTGATTCTGATTACGGTCTTGGTCAGTCTGGTTATTTGGTTAAGTTCAAAAAAAACTGAATCTGAGGGGCATGGTCATGATGAGGGAAATGCCGAACATTCTGATGAAGATAGTTCTGAAGAAGGACATGCTGAAGAAGGCGAAATACAACTGACCAGCCAACAAATGGTTGAACAAGGTTTAAAAGTTGCTGTTGCATCCACAGGATTGGTTGAAAAGCTGACAACCCTGCCAGGTAAATTGGTGGTGAATACCGATCAACAAGCGCATATATCGCCTAATTTTAGTGGTCATGTCGAGCAGGTCAATGTGGCTTTAGGACAGAGCGTGCAAAAAGGACAAACGCTGGCTGTACTAATCGTGCCTGAACTGATCGACCAACAGGCAAATCTGCGTATGGCACAGGTGAATCTGGATTTGGCCCGTAAAGATTACCAGCGCGAACAGCAACTCTGGTCACAGGGGATTTCTGCCAAACAGGATTACCAGCGTGCCGAAAATGCCTACCGTCAAGCGCAGATTACTGTCCAGTCCTCACAAGCACGTTTAAATGCATTAGGTGCAAGTGGCAATAACAATGGGCGTTTTCTGATTAAAGCACCGATCTCTGGGGTGATCAGTCAAAAAGATATTGTGGTCGGTGAAAATGTGCAACTGGCTAATCAGCTCTTTGTCATTGAACAGCTGAAAGATTTATGGCTTGAGTTTAATTTGCCGAATCAATTCTCAGGTCAACTGCAAGCCGGGCAAAAAATTGACTTTAAAGTGAATGATTCAGATCAAATCTATAAAGCTACTGTACAAAGCTTAACCTCTCAGGCAGATGTACAAACAGGGCGTCTGGTGGTGCGCGCAAAACTCGATGCGCAAGCTACTGAGTTGCGTTCTAATGTGCTAGTGAGAGTGTTGATTCCGGAAGCTACAGCAAAATCAGCCCTTCGGATTCAAAAGTCTGCGCTGCAAAGTATTGAAGGTGAAGACAGTATTTTCATCGTAGATTCAGAACAAAAAGGTCAAGTCCACTTAAAAGCACAGAAAGTGCAATTGGGGCAGGCTTCAAGTGATGGACAATGGCTTGAAGTGATTTCTGGGCTGACTGAAGGGCAGAAGTATATCGCTCAAGGCAGTTTCTTGTTGAAATCTGAATTAGAAAAAGACGAGGCAGGCCATGAACATTAATTCTGATCTGCCAAAACCAGAAGGTTTATTCGAACGAATCATTCAGTTTTCCATACAAAATGCGATTTGGGTGTTGCTCTTTGTCTGTACCTGGATTGCGGTCGGGGTGTATAGCTATCAGAAACTCCCGATTGATGCTGTACCCGATATTACCAATACCCAAGTCCAGATTAATACTCAAGCCAAGGGTTTTACTGCGCTTGAAGTCGAACAGCGGATTACCTATCCCATTGAAAATGCCATGGCTGGCATTCCGGATCTGGAGCTTACCCGTTCCATATCCCGTTATGGACTCTCTCAAGTCACCATTGTCTTTAAAGATGGGACTGATATTTATTGGGCCCGTCAGCAGATTAACCAACGGATACAGGAGGCGCAATCTGAGTTGCCTGCACAAATCGCACCGACGATGTCCCCCGTTTCTACGGGTCTCGGTGAGATTTATCAATGGGTACTGAAGGCAGATCCGAATGCGAAAAAGCCGGATGGAACTGCATACACGCCGATGGATTTGCGTGAGATTCAGGACTGGATTGTGCGTCCTCAACTGCAACGTGTTAAGGGAGTTGCAGAGGTCAACAGTATTGGTGGTTTTGAAAAAACCTATGTGGTCTCTCCCGATTTAAACCGGATGCAGCAACTGAATATCTCATTAGAACAACTGCAACAGGCTTTAGCGCAAAATAATGAGAACCGAGGTGCAGGTTATATTGAAGACAATGGTCAGCAACTGACGGTACGTGTACCGGGTACATTCAATGGGCTTTCTGATATTGAGAACACCATGCTGGGTAGCCCAAATGGCAGCCCAATTCGGGTTGGTGATATTGCGCAAGTCTCTATTGGGCATGATTTAAGAACCGGTGGGGCAACCTATAACGGCAAAGAAACCGTTTTAGGGATTGCCATGATGGCGATGGGTGGAAATAGCCGGACTGTTTCTAAAGCTGTGGATGCCAAGCTTCAAGATATTCAGAATAGTTTGCCTAAAGGGGTAGTGATTGAAACGGTGTACGACCGTACTACCTTGGTTGAGAAGGCGATTAAAACCGTTCAGAAAAACTTGGTAGAGGGAGCAATCCTGGTCATCATCATTCTGTTCCTGTTTTTAGGGAATATCCGTGCTGCCTTGATTACTGCCTGTGTCATTCCACTCTCTATGCTGTTTACCTTAACCGGGATGGCACAGAAAAATATCAGTGCCAATCTGATGAGTTTAGGTGCACTCGATTTCGGCATCATTGTCGATGGTGCTGTGGTGATTGTCGAAAACTGTATCCGGCGTTTAGCCCATACACAGCAACTGTTAAAACGACCTCTCACACAAAGTGAACGCTTTAAGGAAGTTTTTCTGGCTGCCCGCCAAGCACGTCGTCCTCTTATTTTTGGTCAGCTTATTATTTTGGTGGTGTATTTGCCGATTTTTGCTTTAAGTGGTGTAGAAGCAAAACTATTTCATCCGATGGCTTTAACCGTTGTTCTCGCACTGGTGGCAGCTATTATTTTATCGATCACCTTTGTGCCCGCTGCAGTTGCTTTATGGGTTAAAGGGGAGATCAAAGAAACGGAAAGCCGTTGGATGATCTGGCTCAAAACCCGATATCAACAGATATTGGATGGAGCCTATCATTACAAAGCGGTGGTTTTAACTTTTGCCATTTGTCTCTTGGTCATTACGGGTCTGCTCAGCACGAAGATTGGCAGTGAGTTTGCACCCCAGCTGAGTGAAGGTGATTTTGCGGTACAGCAATTACGTTCTCCAAGCACAGGCTTGGAAGAGTCTTTACGTATTCAGGAAAATACCGAAAAGCTTTTACTGAAAAACTTTCCCGAAATTAAAGCTATATTTGCCCGTACCGGGACTGCTGAAGTGGCGACAGATGTGATGCCACCGAATATTTCCGATGGTTATATCATGCTGAAACCACGTGAGGAATGGCCAGATTCAAAAGAAAGCCTAGATGCACTTCGAACCCGAATGGAAGCTTATCTTGCGACAATTCCCGGCAATAACAGTGAGTTTTCTCAGCCTATTGAGCTACGTTTTAATGAACTGATTTCAGGTATACGCAGTGATGTGGGGGTGAAGGTTTTTGGTGATGACATGCAGGTTTTGAATACTGAGGCTGCAAAAATCGCGAAAATCATTCAGCAAGTCGCAGGTAGCAGTGCGGTGAAAGTTGAACAAACTTCGGGTCTGCCTTTACTCAATGTAGAGATTGATAAAGCTTTAGCTGCCCAGTATGGCTTGAGTGTGAAATCTATTCAGGATGTGGTGGCTGCAAGTATTGGTGGACAAAGCGTGGGAGAGATTTTAGAAGGCGATCGTCGTTTTGATTTTGTTATCCGTCTTGGAGAGCAAGACCGTAGTGTCGCATCTGTTTCCCAGTTACCTATTCAGCTTCCAAATGGTGGCAGTATTTTATTGTCGGATGTCGCGCAAGTCTCGACCATTGAAGGAATCAACCAAGTCAGTCGAGAAAATGGTAAACGCCGAGTTGTGGTTACAACGAATGTTGAAGGGCGTGATTTAGGGTCTTTTGTTTCTGATGTACAGACACAGCTCAAAGCATACACTTTGCCAAGTGGTTATTGGATAGAATATGGCGGTCAGTTTGAAAATTTGGCTTCAGCCAAAGCACGGATGCAAATCGTGATTCCACTGGCTTTAATCACTATCTTTATTTTACTGATGGCGGTCTTTCACAATGTCAAAGAAAGTCTATTGGTCTTTACCGGGGTACCCTTTGCCTTGACCGGTGGTGTGCTGTTCCTTTGGCTAAGGGATATTCCATTATCGATGTCAGCTGGAATTGGCTTTATTGCCTTATCTGGTGTTGCAGTCCTCAATGGACTGGTAATGCTGACCTTTATTAAGGAATTAAGGGACAAATATCCAGTGCATAAAGCCGTGTGGCAAGGGGCTATTTTGCGCTTAAGACCAGTGTTGATGACAGCTTGTGTGGCTTCACTGGGTTTTGTACCAATGGCGCTGGCAACCGGAACAGGGGCTGAGGTTCAACGGCCACTGGCAACCGTAGTGATTGGCGGGATTATCTCTTCAACATTACTAACTTTGGTGCTGTTACCCGTGCTTTATCGTTGGATAAATGAAAAGAAAGTTTCTTAATCCAATAGATTAGTCGATTTACAGCAGAGATATTGGCTGTTATCCAATATCTCTGCTCATCATAAATAGAATAAGGAAAATATTTTATGTCAGAACATCATGATCATAGCCATGCGGTTGTTACTGAAGAAAATAGTAAGAAGTTAATGGTTGCCTTAGGTTTAACGACTACTTTTTTAATAGTAGAAGTTGTCGCTGCTTTTATTACCCAAAGTTTGGCTTTGTTATCTGATGCAGCTCATATGTTTACTGATGTAGCCGCTTTAGCTATTGCTCTTGCCGCTATCAAAATTGGTAAAAAAGCCGCAGATGATAAAAGAACTTTTGGCTATCAGCGATTTGAAATTTTAGCGGCTCTGTTTAATGCGGTGATGCTTTTTGTGGTAGCAATATATATTGTATATGAAGCTTATCAACGTTTTACGAATCCTGCTGAAATTCAAAGTGTTGGAATGATGATTGTCGCGGTCATTGGTTTGGTCATAAATTTGATTTCAATGAAAATCCTTTCTGCTAGTGCTGAAGGAAGTCTAAATATAAAAGGTGCATATTTAGAAGTTCTTAGTGATGCTCTAGGATCGATAGGCGTGATTATCGGAGGAATAGTTATTTATTTTACCCAGTGGATGTGGGTTGATACCGTAATCGCTGTGTTAATTGGCTTCTGGGTCTTACCTCGAACTTGGATTTTATTAAAACAAAGTATTCATATTCTGCTTGAAGGAGTTCCTGATGAGATTGATATTGAGTCGTTAAGAAATGATTTATTGAAGCTAGAGGGCGTTGAAGGGATTCATCAGTTGAAAGTCTGGGCTATATCCTCAAGAAATATTCATTTAACTGCTCATTTGGTTGCTCCGAATAGCAATACAGATCAACTCTATCAAAAGGCCTTAGAAGTTCTAAAACATAATCATAATATTACTGAAATTACGTTACAAATAGAAAATACGAAATGTAATACATTGAACCAACATAAACACTAATTTGGACTTTAGTCTTCATATAGATGTTTTGTGTAACTTTAAAGTATACCCTAAAGTTACACTGTGAAAGCTGTAAAATACATGTCTCATTTAAATGAAATTCATACATACGTTACATGTAACTTTTAAGATTAAGATTCATTAGTTACAATAAGCAGAAATAGTCATCTAGTAGATAACAATATGAAAGGTCATAAAGTTGGATATGTCAGAGTCAGCTCTATTGACCAAAATATTGGACGCCAACTTGAGGGAATTGAAGTAGACCGATTATTTGTCGATAAAGCTTCAGGAAAAAATACAGCCCGTCCTAAATTTCAGGAAATGCTCAGCTATGTCCGTGAAGGTGACATGATTGTTGTGCACTCTATGGATCGCTTCGCTAGGAGTCTTAAAGATTTAGTGACTGAGGTTGATCAGCTTGTAAAAAGGGGAGTGGCTATTCAGTTTGTGAAAGAGAATATTACATTTACGGCTCAGGCCACCCCGATGGATAATTTGATGTTGCAACTTGCAGATTATTGGATAAATCAGCCACTAATTCCTGTAAGCAGTTTACCAGTCACTCCTATTGCTAGTAGACCACTTTCAATTGAAACTAGGTATTTCACTCACTGGGTATATTAATGTTAATGGATTTGATGTTAATGAAATAAAGCCGAAACGCTGATAAAACTCCATCGCTTTTTTATCTTTAGCATGTATTACAACAAAATTAACACCAATAATTTGAGCAACTGTTGAAACTTGTTTAAGAGCATGGGCTAAAAGCACTTTCCCAATTCCTCGCCCCTGAACGGTTTGATCAACGGCAAAGCGACCTACAACTACACAAGGGAGCGGATAACGAGGTAATCGTTTAGTAAGCACAGTATCAACTACATCAAATCCTATGGATGTGCTGGATAAACAATAAAACCCTCTCACTTGTAGATCATCATCAATAGCAACATACGTTTTACTTGTTCCTGATTTCTGATGTTGGGATGCATACTGTTTTATGAATTTATTTAAATCATCTTGCCCGCAATTAAATGATTTTTTCTGATGATGGGCTTGTAAAACCTCAATTTTCATCTAATAAACTCATTAATTTTTTCATCTCATCATTTGCAGGGCGTGGGTTCTCAAGTATGTTCATTAACATATCTCGATCAGCATTATTTACTTTTAACTCATAATTAGATTTAAGTAATTCTTTTGCTCTTTCAAATGAGGATTGAAGCATAAAGGAACTTACACTGAGTCCCAATAAATTCGCAGCTTGTTCAATTACATTTTTTGCATCTACTGTTGAACGAATATTAATTCGTTCCGTTGCTAAGTTAGTCATATCCCACCCAACAAGTACATCAATTTGATGTACAAATTATAGCAGATTAAGATTGTGCTTCAAGATTCAAATTTGGATATTTTGTTTTGAATTATTTGAATAGAAAATCAATGGCCTACTACTATCCAAAATGAGTGGCAGGATTTGAATAAGAATAACTGGTAGGTTTACATAAGAATACTCAGCAACTTATGGGGGCTTTTGCCCAATTTGAACGAGAGATTATTTTAGAGCGCCAAAAAGAAGGGATTAAGATTGCAGCGGCTCAAGGTAAATATAAAGGTCGAGTCCATAAGTTAAATCAAGAGCAGGCTGAAGCTTTACGACACGCCTGGAAAGAAGGGAAATATCCATCGAAAGTCGATTTAGCTAAAGCTTTTGGTATTAGCAGACAGGCTGTCTATCGCTATTTGAAAAATGAAAATGTCATCGATAGACTTTATATTTGAAGCAACAGAAGACCTAAAGGGCTTTACTGGTATCCATTGATTGTTCAGCAACATTAAATAAAACCGTGGAACATTGATCAAAGAATAGGCGTGGAACGTGAACAATCATAAAAAAAGCCCATTCGAGGGTGAGTGGGCTATAAAACTGAAATCAACACATTGAATTATAACACAATTTAAAAAGTATTGCGTATAAGGTGTATTATGTTAATTTTAGTAGAACTAATAAATCTATATATTTGAAAATGTCATTTTACTCAATTAAATACTCTTCAGATATTTCACACTGTTCAACAAAAAAATGATCATGTGAAACTAAAATTACAGCGCCCTGATATTGGCTAATAGCCTGCGATAGAAGCTCTCTAGACTCAATATCTAAATGATTTTCTGGTTCATCAAGCAATAATAAATCAATACCATCAGGATAGTGACTCATTGCTAATAATGCGACTTTCAATTTTTCACCACCACTCAGTTCTGATAGTTTTAATAAAGCTTTTTCACGACGAATACGTAACTGACCTAACAAATTTCTCCACTCAACTTCAGTAAGATTGGAGTTATAAAGTGCAAGGTTTTCGATTACGGATAAATCATTATTTAATAAACTAAAGTTTTGATCTAAATACAAACATGTTCCACTAAAGAAAATATCATCACGTTGATGGGTAGAAATCAATTTCAATAAGGTTGATTTACCAATTCCATTAGCACCTTTAAGATGGATTTTTTCGCCAGCTTTCAATGCAAAATTAATTTTATTTGTTGCTGTATGGGGTAGCTTTAAATCATGAATTCTTAAAATCTCTCCTTGCTTCGTACTCTGTAAGTGGAATTCAAACTTCTGAGCTTTGATTTTTTCTACAATGGTCTGCCTATTAATCAGACTATTTTTCAAATCATCAGTTTGTCGAGTTTGTTGGGCACGTAGCTTACCTAAGCTTTGTCCAGCATTTTCCTTTTTGAAATCTAGAAAAATCTTTGCTTGAGAATTAGAATCACGAAGTTCATTGCCTTTAGATTGACGTTTATTCGCTTTCATTAAGCTATCATGTTGCCGTTGTTTTAACTGCTTTAATTCTTTTTTCTCATTATTAATAGACTGAGTTAATGCATCCATGTGTAGCTGATGCTGTTGAATGTAATGCTCATAATTACCTTTGTAGTGTTGTAAGCCTAATTCAGTTAAAGCATAAATATGTTGGACTTGATTGAGTAATTGGCGATCATGACTAATCAGGCATACACCACTAGGGTGTGCCAAAATACTCTCAATTAACCATTGTCTAGATGTTGAGTCTAAATGGTTGCTTGGTTCATCTAAAAGTAGATAGTGATCCTTTTTTAAAAACAAACGACATAAAGCCAGCTTTGTTTTTTGTCCTTCACTCAGTTTTTCTGTTGGAAAGTTCAAATCCGTAGGTAAGTCAGCATTTTCAAGTATATTTTGCCATTTTTGTGGTAAATCCCAGGTATTTTCAACTAACTCATAATCATCAAAACTAGCTGTATTGTTCTCTATACGCCGAAAAGCATGATGTAAATGATCTACCTCTAATGCTTGTGCAATATTTTCAGCATTAAGGCGTTCTAATTGTGCCAAATAATCATGTTGGATATTCCATGAAACTTGACCACTATAATGAATATCTAAAGCTTGGCTTTGATCTAATATTCTGAACAATAGGGATTTACCTAAACCATTACGTCCAATTAATGCAGAAACCTGTCCTGATAAAAGCGTAATGTTTAGCTGATCAAACATTTTCTGTGTAGAAAATTCTAAATTTAAGTTTGAAGCAATACATGCATGTTGCATAAAAAATTCCTCATGTAGAGGATATGCAAAATAGTGAAGATTAACTTATAAAAAACAATATATTATTTAGGATATAAAGTAGAGACCAAGAATATATAGCCACAAGTAGAATCTATTTTGCACATCAAAAGTTTAAAAATAATGATGAGAAAATGACTTACTTCATTGGCGTTACTCTTGGGAGGATGATTTGAATAAGGTTATTTTATAATGATAAGACAATCTGTCAAGCTTGTACTAAAGCTTCTAAAAGTTATTTAACATAATGGCTGTTATGCGAAGTCGACTTGTAATGCAATTTGCATTACAATATTCCTAGTACATTAAATACTTGGGAAATATGATGGCTACTGTTAACTTCAGGATCGATGAAGCCCTTAAAGAAAAATCTTATTCAATCCTTAAAGAGCAAGGTATTGCACCTACTGATTTCTTCACTAGTATTCTTGAGTATGTTGCTACGACTGGGAAACTGCCTGTCAAAAAAGCTTTGCTTTCGGAAGAAGATGAAGAATTATTAGCTCTTGTCCGTAAGCGCATTAATGATCCTAAAGAGATGTTTGAGGAAGTCACATTAGATGACTTATAAGCTTTTACGTCACAAGGACTTTACAGCAGAATGGGAAAACTCCCTGTTGCTATACGAGATCAATTTAAAAAGAAACTAGCCAAAGTCATAGAGCAGCCACATATTCCAAAGAATATGCTTAGAGGCGATCTTGCAGGTTGCTATAAAATCAAATTATTAAAAGCTGGTGTCCGACTTGTCTATCAAGTTAAAGATGATCAGGTAGTTATCCTGCTCATTACCGTCGGAAAACGAGCTGATAGCATAGTTTATGACGAAGCGAAAAAGCGAATTAAAGACTAAAAATGGGAGCTTAAAGCTCCCATTTTTGGCTTCGTATAAGGTGTATTATGTTAATTTTAGGAAAGGCTCTAGACTAGCAGAATGATTATGTTAGTCTAGAGCATATAATTAACATTATTGAAGTATTTTACATGGCAATTTTTCGACATTCTTCTGCACACTGACGGCAAGCCTCAGCACATTTTTTACAATGATCATGTGAATGTTTTTCACACTCTTCCGCACAATATTCACAGATCTTAGCACAAAGCTCACAAATCTCTTTGAGGAAAGGTGAGTTATGTTGTTGCATACGCACACATAACTGACAAATATCTGCACATTCTAGACAACGTTGAATACATTCACGCATCATCTCTAAATCTTTTTCTTTTAAACAAGAAGTTGCACATTCAGTACAAATAAGTGAACAGTTTGTACATGCAGAAATACACTTTGAAAATTCCGTATTAATCATTTTTTACTCTCAACTTATATAATCAAAGAAATAATTAAAACATAATTTTTTTCTACTAATTATTTTAAATTATTAGTAAATGTAATACATAATGTTAATTTATATGAATAATGTTAATTTTAACTAAATCTTATTTATATTCCAAATTATTAAAAAACAGTTTTTAATTAGGATAGATGATCAAGTATCAAAAGCAGCTATTCTTAAAATAACTGCAATAATTTTATCACTTTAAAAATAGATTTTCCCTCTATTTAACATAATGGCGATTATACGCAATACACTTGTATATTAGTATAAATATCAATGACTTAAAAATTTAGTCATGGCTAAGAAATCAGCAAAAAGTCGATTTTGAAACAAGTCGGCTTTTTTATGTTCGATTCTGTAAGCTTTTGCCAATAAAAAATGGAAGAACTTTGCAAAATTTACAATTTTGTATTAACATTTTTATATTAACAAAAAGCGATGCAACTATGGAAATTGAGTTTTCATGGGATGAGCATAAAGCAGAAATAAACCTTAAAAAGCATGGTATAGCTTTTGAAGATGCGACATTGGTTTTTTACGATGCTCATGCCTTATATAAACAGGATCGCTTTGAAAATGGTGAATATCGTTGGCAAGCGATAGGTATGGTACATGGGCAAGCTGTTTTATTGGTGGCCCACACAGTACAAGACCATAATGGGATGGATCATATCCGCATTATTTCGGCACGACAGGCAGAGAAAAAAGAGAGGAAACAGTATGAGCAAAACCGTTACGTACAAAGTAGATTTGAATAAACCTCCTGTTTTGTCTGAAGAACAAAAGGCAAGACTTGAAGCTCTGGCTAAACGCGCAGACAGTGAAATAGACTTTTCCGACATTCCTGAACTTGATGAAAGCTTTTGGAAAAATGCTGTCCAAAATCCGTTTTATAAGCCAACTAAACAAGTGACTACAGTACGCATTGATGCAGATGTCATGCAATGGCTAAAAGCACAAGGCAAAGGCTATCAGACACGTATGAATAAGATTTTACGTGATGCAATGCTGAATGATTTAAAAAATCACCCATAAAAACGGAGCTTAAGCTCCGTTTTTTACAAACTATTTTTAAGCTTATAGAATCTAAATTCGGGGTAAATTAAACCTATAATAAAAAGAATGGTAAATGCTATCCATAGAAACAAAGCCATAGCTCTAAGCTGTTCTTCATTCCATGAGCTTGATTCCATATCTAAGAAAAAGATACTCTTCCAGCCTTTAATATAATCAGCTCCACCCCATGAAATAATCCATTTGAACATTAAGCTAACTGCCAAATAAATAAGTACCCACACCCATGTAGACATAAATTACCTTATTATTTTTAATCACTTATTGGATAATTATAACTGATCTTAATAGTCTTATTTAACATAAAATCTCTTATACGAAATTCTAATGTTAGAACCCATTTAAAGTGTCTATTTCAAAAAATACAATAATAATGTGTTATCACATTATATATGTGTTATATTGCTAATGAAAGGACAGGATTCACTGTATGACTTACACAGAGCTTCAAATTACATTGCTAGAAATGGGCTTATCAATTAAGGATCTTGCAACGTTACTAGGCATGAATCCAAATTCGATTACCAATTATAAGAGTACTGGTATTATTCCCCTTAACTTAGCAATTATAGTAACTCTGATAGCTAATTTAAAGAAAGCAGACCTGTCTCCTGAAGAAATCATCAATGAAGTCAAAAAAAGACATGCAAACACCCTCATTGAGAATAATTAAAGGTAATAAATTATGCGTACAGATCTACTTTTAGAGTTAGCTGATTTCTTAGAAAAACTTGATCCCAATAGATTTGATATTCGCACTTGGAGAAGACCATCTAAAGACTCAGTGGGCTTCGTAAGTGATGAACAACTCGTCACTGACTGTAAGACTGTTGCTTGTGCTATTGGATGGGCTGTGACTTTGCCAAAGTGGAAGGATGCAGGATTCTATATGGACACTTTGGACATCACTAAAGAGCATCTGAGTAACCCATTAAGTACACCATACACTATGGCTATTGTGAAATGGCAAGGTAACTCAGCTATCGATTCTTATGATGCTTTGCAAGCAGGGTTGAATCTTCCAACTGGTATGGCTGAGGTTCTTTTTGACTTCAATAACTATGCTGATGAAGAATTTACAAATGCTCAAACTGTGGCTGAAAGAATACGTGAGTTTTGCAATACGCCATCAGAAGAACTCATGGATTTAGTGGTTTCTTATACTCATACTGAGTAATTCCTATAGGCCTGAAAATCAAAAAAACTCAATAAAAATGGAGCTTTATGCTCCATTTTTATAATCCGTACTATGCTAATTTTAAGAAAACTTACCAATTAAATATAATCTGCAATGTGAATTTTTTTAGACATTAAGTAGTTCTCCATCACATCGTTCGGATCCAAATATAAACATTCAATAGGAAGAAAATCTTCCGCTAGTTTCGCTAATTTTTTTTCATCTTTAGATTCTTCACGATAAACCATTTTAATAGTCGATAGTGGATTGATTATTCCTGGAAAAATAAAAATATTTTTAATCGATTTGAGCTCAGGGTAAATCAATTTAACAGCCTTAACATAGAAAAACTGCTTAACTAGATCAGACCATCCTGGAGCATCATGTGCCCCTGTAGCCGTATAATATTTACTATCTATGACCCAACAAGAATTCTTGCTTTTAATAAACACATCTAAGCGCATACCTTTTTGAGATGAGTGTTGAGTAGGTTTTGATCTATCAGTAAACATATACTGAGGTATTGGTAATAGAGAGTTTATTTTAAGATCAACATCATGGAAAATATTTCTAAGTAAAAATTCCCAAACGTAATGAAATTTCCGAATTCCAATTACAATATTCTTTGATCCACTTTCATGAACCCTTTCTAAATATCTGATCAATAATTGCAAGGTTCTAATTTCTAAAGAAACAAAGGTTGAATGTAACCTTTGATTTAGCAGAGAAATTTTTTGATTAACATCCAGTTCATTAAGTAATTTCTTTTCACTTAACTGATCTGTAGATACAAAGTTAAATCTCTCATCTAGCCAGTGAAACTTTCTCAAAATGTCTAAAATAATTTCACAATGAATACTGGAAATTAAATCATCTTGGTAAATAGAAACTGGATATTTATGAAGGTCAAAGTAGATTGGGACATTATCACTAGTGAATACAGGAAACTCTCTATTCACTGTTTTAGACCAATTCGTTCGTCCCTTTTCACTATAAGTATGTGTCTTAGATCTTAATATCCCCACACTAAAATATAGATCCATAATTTCAAAAATATCTGTTAAGGAAATTTCTTCAATAACCTTACCTTGTTCATCTTCATCAAATGCTAACAAACTAGAATCAATAGAATTTTTATAAGCATGGATTACCTTAATTAAACTTCCTATAGATTCAATTTTTTTAGGGTCTGATCCAGCAGGAGCAAAACAGTATGTACAACCTTCAGAGATAATGACCCCACAAAATGCGATTTTTCGTCCCTGATTAACTACATCAAGACCGCCAACTGAAACCAATTTATCAATTACATAATCAGGGATTTTTTTTGAATCGATAAATTGTTTATCTTCAAAAAACTGATATTCCATCACTCTGCTTCTGTCTTATCAGAGGTATCTGTATCTACATCTTGTGCTGCTTGTAACATCTTCATAAATTTATCTGAGAATATTGGCTTTTTATCAGAATACCGTTGATATAGCTCACCATACCCATGAATATCACTTTTAAAAATTTCATCTTTATTCTTATACTTAAGGGCATCATCCCATAAGTATGAACAAATTTTTCCAATGAAAGTCTGTTCAGCTTGATCTTCAACTAGATCACTATCTTTAATAAACCACGGACCAATAAGTTTATCTTCTACAACCTTGAGTTGAACCAAAACAGTATTAATAGTTTGGGCTAATGTTTTCCATTCTACATTTGGTAAAACTGCATGATGAATTGGAATTTCACCTGTTGCACAATTTGTAAAATCTATTGGAAGGTATTCAAAAATCCAACGCCTTTTAAATGCTGTATCTAATGGAAAAACTGCCTGATCACTACTATTCATTGTTGCAATAATTGATAAATTGCTAGGTATTAGCAATTGACGTTTTGCAATGATTTCATGCTTTGGATCTAATTTTTCTTTTAAAGCATCATATAAATCTTCATCTTGTATCAGAATTGGATATTCACTTTTTCCCTCATCATCTCTATCTAATAGCTGGAAAATCTCTCCAAATACTGCAGCAGTATTTGCTCGATTTAGTTCCTCAATAACTAAAAAGTGATGGATATCAGGATTCAATAGGGCTTTTTCTAAAATTTGAATAAATGGCCCTTTACGGAAACTATAAGTAATGTTTCCGCTACTACTATCCTTGTGTGGCTTTAAACAACCAATAAAATCAGAGTATTGAGTTTCTGGATGAAATACCGTTCTAATATAGTTTTCACCAACTATTTCGCTAACTGATGCACTTTTTCCTGCACCTGGAGCACCATAAATAATTTTGTTGTAACCCTTTCCAGCTATCAAGGTGTCTTCTTCAACTGATTTACTTGAATTAGTAAAATCAACATCTAATGTAAATAGAAATTTGTCTGCAGATTCCTTATGAATTGTTAATATCGAAATAAGAGGTAAAGCAATTCTACGTACTAAATCATTAAAAATATCCCCAGATTCTGACCTTATATAATAACGCTTCCCATCATTGAAAGGCATTAATTTAAAAGTGATTTCTTCTGGAAGAGCCAGAACTTCCTCATAAACAGAATCCCAATATTCAGGAGATACTTCTTTATATTGATTAATAAACTGACAATAAAATTCGAATTTTTCTTTTAATAGGAATGCAAGAAGATTATTTTTCTTAAAATAGTAAGTATTTTCATCGGCATAGTTATTAAAAAAGCTATCAAAATCTCCACTGTTTTCAGCAGATCCAATATGAAATTTAGCTTCACCTGAACCTTTTGTTTTTAATAGTTTAATTTTCCGATGTACAAAACTATCAACTAATGGTCTAGAAATATTCACAGAAGCAGTCATAAGATATTAGGTGTAGGATAAATTAGAAATTATCCTACACCTAACTGCATGAAAAATAAAAAACTAAATTAATTCTAGTTGTTTTTTTTCTATCTTCTTAGATAAATCAACAGCTAAATTAATTTGTTTAACAATGCTCATAAGGACGTCTACGACAATAGAGTTACCAGCTTGACGATAAGCCTGTGTATCAGAAACAACTATTTTAAAGCTGTCACAGAACCCCATTAACCGTAAACATTCTCTAGGAGTCAGCTTACGGATGCGACCTTGCGTAGTTACATAATTATCAACACCTGCTCGGTGCATTTTGGTCATGGTAGCTAGAAGAGGGCGAGCGATCTCAAGATCAATTTTAGGTCTCGTATAAAAACCTTTTGTACCTGTTGCCATCACGTAATTTACAAGTTTTTCAGAAAGAAAGTATTTTTCATCAATTGGATTAGGTAACTCTTCGAAAATAAAATCACCATGCCAATTGAATTGCTGATTAGCTTTTTGGCATAAACCAATGGAACCATTGATTTGTGTATATTGTTTATTTAGGTTCTTGGTACTTGTAACAAAATCAATGCCTTTATCACCTAAATAATATTTTTCAGGCGTATTTTCCAATAAGAAGTCTTGCATTGTTTTTGTCAAAATTTGAGGTTTTGGAAATTCAAACTCAGCTGTCTGATCTAGAAATCCAACAACGAATAATCGTTCTCGGTTTTGGGGAATCCCATAATTTTTAGAGTTTAGAACTTGTGAATACCACTTATATCCCAAATCACTAAATACATTCTGCATAATTGTCCAGGTATTACCTCCGTCATGACTGAGAACACCTTTCACATTTTCATAGATGAAGACTTTAGGTCTAATTTCATTGACTAAACGAGCAAACTCGTAGAACAGTGTACCTCTAGTGTCTTCAAATCCACCTCTTTTACCAACCATGGAAAATGATTGGCAAGGACTTCCCCCTACGAATAAATCAATTTCATTTCTATATTGATACCCATCTAGAAATCGAACATCATAATGAAAGTGTTCTTGGGGAATGTTGTAATTAGCCTGATAACTTTCCTCAACAAAGTTCTTCTTTTTCTTCTTTACATAAAGCCCATCAACATAAGCTTTTTTATCTTTAAAACTGTTTAAATTTTCTAGATTTTTTTCGATTTCATCTCGTTCAAGATCTATTTCAATATTTCCATTATCACATGCGAATGCAATGTCATGAGGAATAGATAACCGTTCTAGAGCATGCTCAATTGCTCCAATACCACTAAATACTGTACCTAATTTCAACATAACAATAACTTCAATTTGAATTTCAAAAACACTATATACCAGACCCAGATATATGTGTCCAGATGTTAATTGAATCAATTACTATTGAGCGACAAATTATGTCGGTTTAACATAAAATCTCTTATTCGAAATTTAATTGGTGAATAACATTAATAAAAAATAAACATAAATAGAATCTTAATTCCAAAATTGAAAAATTTTGATTTTCTATATTTTTTCGGTCAATGTTTTATTTAATAAAATCAGTAGCTTGATTAACAAAAAACTTTCCTTTAAAGTTGATTTTCTATCACTTTATAATGAACCCATTTTGATGAATATCATAAAAGACCTCAATGACCTACCATCAAATATTTTTGGTTTCAGCCCAGAGGACTTAAGTCCTTCTGAAAAAAAAACCCCGTTAGGAACAATGTTTATAGAAATCAAAAAGGTCAGAGATAAACTTGGACTAAAATGTCGCTTGTTACCTTCATTTTTAACGAACACAATTGTATGTATAGGTATTACAGAAAGTGATTTTAAAAAATTAATTGCAGAATTTGACCCGAAAAATTACACATACACTTCCTCTAGCGATACCCATTCTATACATTTGACTATCTAAACTGGTAATACCCCCATTTTTAATTGAATTAATAGATAGAAATTTTCTCATAAGGGGAATTTAACAAATTATTTTTTCAATTGCTAAAAAAGAATGAAATTAATACTGGATAGGCTCTTAGTGAATTTACTCATCTGCAAGTACTTGTAAATAAAGCTCATCTGCTTTTTGAGCAATGGCTTTGCCGTTCTCACGCATCTCTAGCTCTTTGGCTACATAGGCTTCAATTGGCGTGTTGTAATAGCCACCCCCATAGTAATCCTTGATGAGTTTTAAAGGCACTTCAACACCATGTTCATCAAAAAGATTACGTCTATAGTTATATTCATAAATCGTATCGGCATAGGTCGGCAAACGTGGCAGATAAGTCAAATGCGGTGGTTTTAAGTCCACCTTATTCCATGTACTTTTTGCTCGCTTCTGTAAGAAACGATGTGCAAAGTGAAGTATCTGCCCTGCTTGGGAACGGCTTGCTTTAAAGACTGACCATGTTTCCATAAGCAAAAATAAATTTTTAAGGTCTGCTCGATTCTTCTCTGCCGAAGCTGTAGTTTTCTGACTGACTAATTTGTGAATCGTATCAACAAATTTTTTCTTAATTTTTTCAACACTTTGATGGGTATATCGCCAAGTCCACGTATACGCCCTTACTCTGTCTTTGTAGTCTTTCTCATCACCTAAAACAAGCTGTTTATAAGTCTTATGTGTATCTCTAAAAAGCTCCAAAGTCATAAGGGCAGTGGGTTTTACAGCAATCGGGTTTTTTAAGACGAACATTTTGGGTTCATTGTCTTTGAAGTAATCTGCTATCAGCGTCATTTCTGCTGAGATCGAATCGAGATCCCACTTAAAGCCTTTGTACTTCTCTTTAAGTTTCTCAATCTTTAAACGTTCTGATTCTTTGGCAAGTTTATTAATCTCAATACCGTTGAAAGTATTGAAATCTCTACTTGTAGGCGTGGTGAATAGACAATACAGAAACCATTTATTTTCATTAAAAACATCTCTTTGTACGATCATCGTGCAAATAGGATGACCCTTTTCTAGGCGGTAAGAACGCTGTCTTGGTGAAATCCCCAATTCATAACGCTCTGTCATCTTCTCCAAAACTGATTCAATAGATTTTTTAGAACTGTCGTACTCAAAGCCGAAATAAAAATACGCACCATTAGCAACGTGGTCAGCAAGCCGTTGCATCGTGAATTTTGTATGTGGACTAAAAATTATCATCCAAAATATTTCCAAATATTGTTATTGAGGGTTTAAACACAAAATACGCTGTTTTTTGATCAAAAACTAGCATTGTAATCGAGTAAAAGGTTTTTTGCTTTTAAGCTGTTTTTTGCTTTTTCCATAGCGAAGCTATGGTGAACTTGCGAAGCAAGTTTTAAGGACTTCTAGACGGTATTTGTAAGAGGGTAATAAGTAGTTCCATGCGAACGCACCTAGACAGCATATTTTTTGTGCATTATGATTTTCTTATCAGTTGTGAAGTGTGTCTGACCAACGCACCTAAAAGACCTTTAACCGTTTTTTAGTGTGCCGTTAGGCACACTAAAAATTTTGATTTTCAACAGCTCACAGTGGAAAGGTTGACAGCCTGAAAACTGCTTGACGAAGCGGACTGCCATTTAACCGTGGCTCGGTACGTTTTGATGAGGGCTGACGGGGGGTGGCTTTTGCCTACCCTCGAATTCTACTCAATCCACTTCATGTTAAGTTCTTGAAGTTGGGCGACAAGGAAACGGAATCACCGAAAGGTGGCGAATGGGTTAAACCCCATTCTAGGCTGAAAGGGCTGAAATCCTGCTTTTGAAGAAATAGTGAGTGAAATCCATAGATGGAGAGTAGCGTTAATAACTACCGTTCTTCGCTGAATCTTTATGGTTTGGCGAGGTGCGTGGCACACACGATGGCTTCTGCGGTATTCGAGAGGGTACAGGCGATCAAGGTGAAAGCTGGCGAGAGTGGCACTTTTGGGTCAGGTGGTGAAATTGTCGTGATGACATTCCATTTTGGCTCGAAAGGTCGATGTATAGCTTAAACGTGTTAAAGGTGGGGAGAAATCCTCATCGACTGTGCTAAGTAAGTGTTCTACCCATGATGATATTTTTTAAGCTGCGGAATCGGTATTTTGGAACTGCGTACCGAAAAGCAAGGAAAAGGTTTAGAAAATTAGTGGATGGGCGTACTGCTTGTTAAGACTTCAAAAGATAACTTGGGACGCACTTTTATGTCATTAGGTTTTGTCACCTAAGTATTTGAATAACTTATTTTAAGTTATCGGCATAGATGTGTTGGAGCGATCTTTAGTAGCGCATATAAGGTAAGTTGTTTTTGCCGAAGTTGTACCGTTAAACGTCTGAATAGTTTGCTCGTCTTTTGTGAAATAGATAGGGATCTATAATCACAGGAGATTTATTAATCGGATTGGAATATTCATTAAGTAAGTGAATGAATAGGACGTTTCTTTAGAGCAGGCTTAAATAGTTTCTTTGAAAGTATTTAAGCTCTCTAAAGTTGGGAAAAGACCATAGCTACCGTTGTCAGAAATGGCTTGTTAAGGGAATCGTGGTTTTGCGAAAGAGTGATGTTGAGGCTACAGGGGACTGTAGTTGAGTGTGTTACTTCTTGCATGGTAAAAGTGCTTGAAGGCTGTGAATTTAATGTCACAGGGAAATCAAAAAGGTTAAATGGGGATTGGTCTCCCCTGCTGTTCGAGTTGGTCGCTCGGACTAAACTAAACTTCTGAAGACATAGTTTTTCGAGGTTGTTATCCACCATAGGATAAATATTTTCTGATTTTATGAATAAATTCAGCGTTTTAAAGTTTGGTATCAGTTGGTTGGCAATTGATACTGCGTCAAATTTTACGGTGCATACGTTATAAGCATTTTAGACCCCCTCGGATATTCTTAACCAACAGAATGTCGAAACGAGGTGGGTTGCTTTATAATCTGCATTAAACCCCTTTTCACGTAAGGCTTTCAATGCACTATCAACAGCTTGATTTTTGGTATCTGCTTCACGGTCAAAGCCTAAGTAGACTCTACCATTTTGACTGTAAACAAGAGCATCACTGCATCCAAAGTCGAAAATCAGGTCTTCGAGACCATCAAAAAATCACAGTGAAAATCCACAGTAAATTGAAAAATCATATACACCTCTAAATGCTCACCATTTGCGTTTTAAGGAGTTTTATTTACAAACCATACAAATGGATATCCATAGCAATAAAAATCAAAACTGACGCAAACTGTAGGGTTAATTTCGATCCTTCGGTATATCTTGTTCACGATCTGCCATAAAATCTTCTAAACCTTTGGGATTATCAAATAATTTAAATACTCGGTGGTGTTTCAAAAAGTATGCTGGCATTAAACGAATCCATTATTGATATAAAAGAACGCTAAATCAAAGGCTTTGTAATGATTTTCAAGCTTTTTGGAGAAGTTGCAGCTTCTCCTAAAGCCTCGCCTGATCCGATGCCGTAATCGACAATTATTGCCTTCTATACCCACAGTGAAAAATTTACCAATCAACTGTTTGCATTCTTTAAAGGTCGTAACAAAGCTATCCCAATGGTCACTTGATATACATGTATAGCTTACACCTAACTGCTTCAATTTTAATTTAAGTCGTTTTGCAGTGGCTAAATCTCGGTTACCCCATACATAAGCAACAATTTCACCTGTTTCTCGATGATAGGCATAAATTAGCCATTGTTTATTTTGCTTATGACCAACAAAAGTCCAAAACTCATCTACTTCAAGGGTTTCATAATGACTTTGCTGTGCTCGAAGTTGATATTTTGATTGGCTAAGTGTCCGTAGAACTTTACCGATACTTACTCTTTCAATTTCTGCTATATCCCTGACACCACTGCCTCGCACCATGAGGTGTAATATTTTGGTTTTGATACCTGAGTGACAGCCTTGATAACTGAGAGCATGATCACCAATAAATTGACGTCTGCATATTTTACATTGGTAATTTTGCTTACCATCTACTTTTGTGCCATTTTTCTTTATACTGTCACTTAGGCAGGCTGGACACTTGATTTCTAGAGTTATTCGCATTTCTCTATTTTATCAAAATCCAACCTGCTTTTTTTCAGCATACTTTTTGAAACACCACCAAAAAATAAACTTATATGGCACTTGCGTAATTCACGACAAAATGTGTCAAGTTTTGAAGAAGAGATGCAGTACTCAAGAATAGCAAGGAACTACACGGAGATGAAAAGCAGGAGGAAAATATTAAAAATGGGTGGTTTTAATAAAAAAAAGAGATGAATAACGCTTGTTACTCATCTCTCAGATAATGGGGGTGTTGAAATAGTGTTAGAAGGACTGCTCCAGACTTTCCAGTTCCATCATTAGTTCCAGCATCTGTTCTTCGGCTGTTTCCAGTTTGGCTTTCAGCTCAGTTTGCTCATTCATCAGTTTGAGCAAATCATTTTTACGTGAGGCATCATATAAAGCACTATCTCCGAGCAAGCTTTGAATTTCAGCCAGTCGCGGCGTAACCTTTGAAATCTGTGTTTCACATTTTTCGATATTTTTACGAATCGGGCGGCTCAGTTCCCGCTGGCGTGCCGCTTCCTTACGCTGTGCTTCTTTGTCCAGTCTGGAAATGGTTGCTTTGACTTCGACCTGAGATTTCACCGGCTCGGCTGGCTTCTGCCCGTTTTTGATCATCTCAATGCGGGCCTGACGTAACCAGTCGGCATAAGCGGTCAGATCACCGTCAAATTCACGGCATTGACCATTATGTACCAGCAGCAATTCATCACAGACACTGGCAATCAGCTGGCGCTCATGCGATACCAGCACCACAGCACCTTCAAAATCCTGCAAGGCCATGGTCAATGCATGACGCATATCCAGATCTAAATGGTTGGTCGGCTCATCCAGAATCAACACGTTTGGACGCTGCCAGACAATCAATGCCAGAGCCAGACGGGCACGTTCACCGCCTGAGAAACTTTCACTTGGCGTATCCATGCGTTCGCCGCTAAAACCAAAACTGCCCAGGAAAGAACGCAGGCTGGCTTCACTGATTTTTTTATCGGCAATACGGGCCAGCTGTAACATCGGGCTGGCATTGCCATCCAGTGCATCCATTTGGTGTTGGGCAAAGTAGCCAATATTGAGCAGTTCTGAATCTTTACGCAGACCCTGAAGCAATTTTAAATCACCGACCAGCGATTTAATCAGGGTGGATTTACCGGCACCATTCATCCCGAGCAAACCAATCCGGCTGCTTGGCGTGATCTGTAAATTGACATTGGTGACAATCAGCTTGTCACCATAACCAATATCGGCATGTTCCAGTTGCAATAAAGGCGAACTCATTTTGGTCGGTTCACGGAAACTGAAGGTAAATGGTGTATCAACATGGGCAGCAGACAGTTCCTGCATACGCTCCAGCTGTTTGATCCGGCTCTGTGCCTGCTTGGCTTTGGTGGCTTTCGCTTTAAAACGGTCAATATATTTTTGCAGATGTGCGCGGGTTTCCAGCTGCTTTTCATAAGCCTGTTGCTGCTGCACCAGACGTTCACTGCGGGTGCGCTCGAAGGTCGAGTAGTTACCGGTATATAAAATCAGTTCCTGATTTTCAATATGTAAAATATGATCGGTAATCGCATCGAGGAAATCCCGGTCATGCGAAATCAGCACCAGCGTACCTTCATAGGCTTTCAGCCAGTCTTCGAGCCAGAGAATGGCATCCAGGTCTAAATGGTTGGTCGGTTCATCAAGAAGGAGTAAATCGGAACGGCTCATCAGGGTACGCGCCAGATTCAGGCGCATGCGCCAGCCACCAGAAAAACTTGAAACATCCAGTTGGGATTGATGTTCAAAAAAGCCCAGACCGGCCATCAGTTGCGAAGCTTTGGCCGGCGCAGAATAACCTGAAATTTCATCAAAACGGCCATATAAATGGGCCAGTTCTGCATCATCCAGCTGATCTGGCTGCTCCAGTTTCTGTTGAATATCCCAGTATTCTTCATCGCCGGACAAGACGAAATCAATGGCTTTCATATTCAGCGCTTTGATTTCCTGCGCCATATGCGCCACGGTCCATACCGCAGGACGGGTCAACGAACCGGTGTCTGACTCCATGCCACCAAGCAAAGCTGAAAACAGGGTCGATTTCCCGGCACCATTGACACCGGTTAGGCCAATTTTCCATCCTGGGTGTAACTGCATCGACGCTTTTTGAAATAAAACACGTCCACCGCGACGTATAGATAACTGGTCTAACTGAATCATTGAGAAATCAAAGCTAAGAAATAAGATGCGCCTATTCTAAAGGAAAGCCTTGTGAAAATGAAAAATCTTGCGACTTTTACTGAAATGAGCCAGCTTTTAAATATTGTGAATTTATATATTATGGACGAATAAGTTGAGTATAAGCTCTATTTTCAGCATTAACAGTTGTGGTGGTGTTTCAAAAAGTATGCTGAAAAAAAGCAGGTTGGATTTTGATAAAATAGAGAAATGCGAATAACTCTAGAAATCAAGTGTCCAGCCTGCCTAAGTGACAGTATAAAGAAAAATGGCACAAAAGTAGATGGTAAGCAAAATTACCAATGTAAAATATGCAGACGTCAATTTATTGGTGATCATGCTCTCAGTTATCAAGGCTGTCACTCAGGTATCAAAACCAAAATATTACACCTCATGGTGCGAGGCAGTGGTGTCAGGGATATAGCAGAAATTGAAAGAGTAAGTATCGGTAAAGTTCTACGGACACTTAGCCAATCAAAATATCAACTTCGAGCACAGCAAAGTCATTATGAAACCCTTGAAGTAGATGAGTTTTGGACTTTTGTTGGTCATAAGCAAAATAAACAATGGCTAATTTATGCCTATCATCGAGAAACAGGTGAAATTGTTGCTTATGTATGGGGTAACCGAGATTTAGCCACTGCAAAACGACTTAAATTAAAATTGAAGCAGTTAGGTGTAAGCTATACATGTATATCAAGTGACCATTGGGATAGCTTTGTTACGACCTTTAAAGAATGCAAACAGTTGATTGGTAAATTTTTCACTGTGGGTATAGAAGGCAATAATTGTCGATTACGGCATCGAATCAGGCGAGGCTTTAGGAGAAGCTGCAACTTCTCCAAAAAGCTTGAAAATCATTTCAAAGCCTTTGATTTAGTGTTCTTTTATATCAATAATGGATTCGTTTAATGCCAGCATACTTTTTGAAACACCACCAAATACTCTTCCCAAGTGTTTATTTGCTCTTGATCTTCTTTGAAGACTCCATCCGTATCAAGTTTATAGCGTCTTGGAGGTTTGTCTAAAATACTCATCGTGAGAGAAACTAAATCTTGATCTTTGCTCATGGTGGTTTTACTCAATGAAATATTTTGAATGAGTTGATCAAATTCATTGTCTTTTAGAGTGATTCGTCTTGGAATTAATCCTATACCAGATGCAGTGCCACCAAGATCAATCATTGTAAGGGTATCTTTTTTTTTGCTCATCGGTGATTTCCTTAGCAATTGTCTACGAGCGACACAAAGAAAAGTTGCGCCTAGATCGAGCATAGCGAGCATAAAACTTATGAGAGAAGCGAATCCATATTAACTAACCAAAAGGTGTCTATAAAATCGGTGGCTATTCACTAAGGAATTCAATTAAGTTTTTAAACACTATAAATTAATAAAAACAATGTTCTTATCTGCTCTAGCTCACCACCGTTCGTTCCTCACGGGTGGTGAGCTAGAGCAGATTTCGGTAATATTCACCCTACCTTCGCCAAGTCAAAAACTGGCTAAAGGTATTCGGAATATCACCTATGAAAGTCGTTTGGTCTCACGGTATGGAGCCGCTATCGCCTTCAATCGGTATGCTTGGATTGCGTTTCAGTCACAAGCACAAGAGAGTATTTGCAGAGCTGGGTCTCTGTCCTACACACGCCTTTCTCTCTCACCAGCCCCGCAACTCGGCGAGGGTTTCCCCAACTTACCATTCTGCGAAGTACTGGCGTATTCCCTGCGATCCCCCCCTAGTGCATACATCAGCTGAGAGGGCGACTAGTGCATTACTGCACATTATCGTCTTGTAATTCATGTACCTGCCGTCACTTATCCTCCTGCATACATGAATCGCTCTACAGAAGCCGTGATAAACACGCACTTACAAACTTCCATAGATACGCAGAACAAGCGACATCGAACAAAATTGGAGTGCATTACTCAACCACAATAATTTGTTGCTTATTTGATGGGCGACAAGATTCTAAATAACGAAGGATTCTCAATTAACAGCTTGCAAAAATATTAAAAAAAGTAATAATATTTCTTAGGTACAAGCCTTTCGGTGAAATCTGCACGAGTTGGTAGCTCTGCTGATCTTCGTTAAATGATGCGTCAACATCAAATAACTGCGTACCGTCAAATATAGAAAAAACCGTCTCAGATAGCAACACCTGAGACGGTTTTTTTTGGGAGTTTTTTTTAATTTTTACCTCACTATAAAACATTGACCGAAAAAAGATTTTTAAATAACTTACATAAGTTATTTAAGTTATTTAACTAAGTCGAAAAACTCTATTGAACTTGATTAAAAATCTCTTATAATTTTAATTTAAATAAGTTACGTAAGTTACATAAATATGATTATTTTAGTTGGTGGTGAAAAAGGGGGATCAGGCAAAAGTTGTCTAGCCCAAAATCTTGCAGTGTACTTACAAGCTCAAAATAGAGATATTTTATTACTTGATGCAGATCCACAAGGTACAACTACAGACTGGATTAAAGAAAGAGATGAGAATGATAAAGTTGAAAATATTCCATCCGTACAAGCAGCTGGAAATATTAGACAAATATTATTAGATCTTTCCAAACGCTATCAAGACATTATCATCGATGCAGGTGGCCAGGATTCTGAAGCTTTACGCTCTGCTATGACTATAGCAACACATATGCTTCTTCCATTTCGACCTAAAAGAAGAGACCTTAAAACTCTTGTGCATGTTGAAAAATTAATTCGATTAGCAAAAGCTGTAAATCCAGATCTCTATACAAGAGCAGTCATTACACAATGCCCAACTTTGCCTAGCCAAGCACAACGTATTCTAGATGCAAAAGAAGCTTGTGAATCTTTTGACCTCATACCATTAAATAATTTTACGTGTAATCGTAATATTTATGATGATGCTGATGAAAATGGATTATCAGTATTCGAAATGTCATCAGATGAAAAAGCGAAACAAGAAATTGAGCTCATAGCAAAAGAGTTCTTGGGAGAATTTTGATGGCACTTAAAGGACTTAAAAAAGCTGTTCAATCTTCTAACCAAGATCAAATTGAAGATTTTATAAAAGGTGCTTCAAAGCGTGTAAAAAAGATAGAGCCTAGCCATCAAACCTATAAGAGATATACTTTTTCTTTAACAGAAGATGTCAACCAAGAAATTGATCAATTACTCGTTGCTTGTCGAGTTGCTAAAGCGAATCGTTCCATTATCTTAAAAGCAGCTATACATCAACTTAAAAATCTCTCCGATGAAGAACTTCAACAAGTAGTTCTAAATGAAGTTAAATAACTTACGTAAGTTATTTAACTTAAATAAGTTAGTTTAATTACATAATCACGTGGAACATTGATCAAATATTAAGCGCGGAACATGATAAATCAATAAAAAAGCCCAATCTGCAGTTATTTGGCTTTTTGATACAATATAAGACTATGATTTATATGAAATAAAATTTTTATTTCGTATAAGGTGTATTATGTTAATTTTAGTAGAACTAATAAATCTATATATTTGAAAATGTCATTTTACTCAATTAAATACTCTTCAGATATTTCACACTGTTCAACAAAAAAATGATCATGTGAAACTAAAATTACAGCGCCCTGATATTGGCTAATAGCCTGCGATAGAAGCTCTCTAGACTCAATATCTAAATGATTTTCTGGTTCATCAAGCAATAATAAATCAATACCATCAGGATAGTGACTCATTGCTAATAATGCGACTTTCAATTTTTCACCACCACTCAGTTCTGATAGTTTTAATAAAGCTTTTTCACGACGAATACGTAACTGACCTAACAAATTTCTCCACTCAACTTCAGTAAGATTGGAGTTATAAAGTGCAAGGTTTTCGATTACGGATAAATCATTATTTAATAAACTAAAGTTTTGATCTAAATACAAACATGTTCCACTAAAGAAAATATCATCACGTTGATGGGTAGAAATCAATTTCAATAAGGTTGATTTACCAATTCCATTAGCACCTTTAAGATGGATTTTTTCGCCAGCTTTCAATGCAAAATTAATTTTATTTGTTGCTGTATGGGGTAGCTTTAAATCATGAATTCTTAAAATCTCTCCTTGCTTCGTACTCTGTAAGTGGAATTCAAACTTCTGAGCTTTGATTTTTTCTACAATGGTCTGCCTATTAATCAGACTATTTTTCAAATCATCAGTTTGTCGAGTTTGTTGGGCACGTAGCTTACCTAAGCTTTGTCCAGCATTTTCCTTTTTGAAATCTAGAAAAATCTTTGCTTGAGAATTAGAATCACGAAGTTCATTGCCTTTAGATTGACGTTTATTCGCTTTCATTAAGCTATCATGTTGCCGTTGTTTTAACTGCTTTAATTCTTTTTTCTCATTATTAATAGACTGAGTTAATGCATCCATGTGTAGCTGATGCTGTTGAATGTAATGCTCATAATTACCTTTGTAGTGTTGTAAGCCTAATTCAGTTAAAGCATAAATATGTTGGACTTGATTGAGTAATTGGCGATCATGACTAATCAGGCATACACCACTAGGGTGTGCCAAAATACTCTCAATTAACCATTGTCTAGATGTTGAGTCTAAATGGTTGCTTGGTTCATCTAAAAGTAGATAGTGATCCTTTTTTAAAAACAAACGACATAAAGCCAGCTTTGTTTTTTGTCCTTCACTCAGTTTTTCTGTTGGAAAGTTCAAATCCGTAGGTAAGTCAGCATTTTCAAGTATATTTTGCCATTTTTGTGGTAAATCCCAGGTATTTTCAACTAACTCATAATCATCAAAACTAGCTGTATTGTTCTCTATACGCCGAAAAGCATGATGTAAATGATCTACCTCTAATGCTTGTGCAATATTTTCAGCATTAAGGCGTTCTAATTGTGCCAAATAATCATGTTGGATATTCCATGAAACTTGACCACTATAATGAATATCTAAAGCTTGGCTTTGATCTAATATTCTGAACAATAGGGATTTACCTAAACCATTACGTCCAATTAATGCAGAAACCTGTCCTGATAAAAGCGTAATGTTTAGCTGATCAAACATTTTCTGTGTAGAAAATTCTAAATTTAAGTTTGAAGCAATACATGCATGTTGCATAAAAAATTCCTCATGTAGAGGATATGCAAAATAGTGAAGATTAACTTATAAAAAACAATATATTATTTAGGATATAAAGTAGAGACCAAGAATATATAGCCACAAGTAGAATCTATTTTGCACATCAAAAGTTTAAAAATAATGATGAGAAAATGACTTACTTCATTGGCGTTACTCTTGGG
The DNA here is from genome assembly GCF_017498585.1 of Acinetobacter towneri. Classification (NCBI taxonomy): domain Bacteria; kingdom Pseudomonadati; phylum Pseudomonadota; class Gammaproteobacteria; order Moraxellales; family Moraxellaceae; genus Acinetobacter; species Acinetobacter towneri. Next base: position 5,920 of record NZ_CP071768.1, on the reverse strand, counting down.
AGGATGATTTGAATAAGGTTATTTTATAATGATAAGACAATCTGTCAAGCTTGTACTAAAGCTTCTAAAAGTTATTTAACATAATGGCGATTATGCGAAACGAGATCTACCAGCTCTCGTTTTTTGTTATGGAAACTGCTAAAATTCAAATACGCCATTGACGTATAAAGAGTCCATGTTATTTATTGAAACCAGCATCTTTACCAAGCAAATTAAAGACCTTGTATCTGATGAGGAATATCGTCAACTTCAGCAAGATCTTTTGGTACAGCCTGATAGAGGTGACCTAATCAAGAATGGCGGTGGTATTCGCAAAGTACGTTGTGCTCAAGGTAACAAAGGGAAAAGTGGTGGGATACGGGTGATTTATTATTGGGTCACCGAGGATGATCAGATCTTTTTCTTAGTGGCTTATCCAAAATCAGTAAAAGATAATTTAACAGATAAGGAAACCGCCATTCTGCACCAACTCGTGAAGGAGCAATTTCATGGATAACAACTTATTTGATGACTTGGTTGCTTCAATCAAAGAAGCTGGAGCTATCAAACGTAAAGAAGTTAAAGCAAGCCGAGTTACAGAACTCGAATTGCCTGATATTAAAGAAGTACGTGAAAAAACTGGCTTGAGCCAAAATGAATTTGCTGCACGTCTACATATTAGCCCCCGTACCCTGCAAAATTGGGAACAGGGACGACGCTATCCAACTGGACCAGCAGCTACATTGATTCGAATTTTAGATGCTCACCCAAGCCTTATTTGAAAAAATTACTTAAAAAATGGGAGCTTAAGGCTCCCATTTTTATTTCGTATAAGGTGTATTATGTTAATTTTAGAAAATCTTCACTACTATTATTTTAAAATAAGCCTTATATCCAAGCATAAAACAAGGTTGTCTAGACTTCTTTTAACAGTAAAGTTATCATAAAACTGAATTTTATTTTTTAGGTAAGTTTATGCATTCTATCCGCATTCGTTAAGACACAACTATTTGCATAGTGACACTATTTTATAATGGTGGGCTTTTGTTGTGTCTTTAAGAATATATGCGGATATATAAAGTAAAAGTATGCTTAATTTATAAGTATGCTTTTAGTGCATAGTTTCCAGTTATAACTTAATTGACTAGCTATTTGTCCACCCTGTGGATGAATAGCTTTTTTTTTGGGAGGACACTGTGATGCTAGCTTTTGTTTTCACCTAAATCCTGTTTGCTGCATAAAAAATTTCAAGAGCTAAACAGGAGTAAATAAAAATGAGTTTAATTATTAAAGCGAGAAACATACGCTTGGATTATGCTGGGCGTGATGTTTTGGATATTGATGAATTGGAAATTCACTCTTATGACCGTATTGGTCTTGTGGGTGATAACGGAGCAGGAAAGAGTAGTTTACTCAAAGTACTTAATGGCGAAATTGTTTTAGCCGAAGCGACATTACAGCGTTTTGGTGATTTTGCACATATCAGCCAACTGGGCGGAATCGAAATAGAAACGGTCGAAGACCGGGCAATGTTATCTCGCCTTGGTGTTTCCAATGTACAAAACGACACAATGAGTGGCGGAGAGGAAACTCGTGCAAAAATTGCTGCCGCATTTTCCCAACAAGTACATGGCATTCTAGCGGATGAACCAACCAGCCACCTTGATCTCAATGGAATAGATCTACTTATTGGTCAACTTAAAGCATTTGATGGAGCATTACTTGTTATCAGTCATGACCGATATTTTCTTGATATGGTTGTAGACAAGATATGGGAGTTAAAAGACGGTAAAATTACGGAATATTGGGGTGGTTACTCGGATTACTTGCGTCAAAAAGAAGAAGAGCGACAACACCAAGCCGTAGAATATGAGCTGATGATGAAGGAACGGGAGCGATTAGAATCTGCTGTGCAAGAAAAACGCCAGCAAGCTAATCGATTAGACAATAAGAAAAAAGGAGAAAAATCCAAAAACTCTACCGAAAGTGCTGGACGACTTGGGCATGCAAAAATGACTGGCACCAAGCAAAGAAAACTGTATCAGGCAGCTAAGAGTATGGAAAAGCGTTTGGCTGCATTAGAAGATATTCAAGCACCAGAGCATTTGCGTTCTATTCGTTTTCGTCAAAGTTCAGCCCTAGAACTGCACAATAAGTTCCCGATTACGGCAGATGGTCTGAGCTTAAAATTTGGTAGCCGTACTATCTTTGATGACGCTAACTTTATAATACCGCTTGGCGCTAAAGTCGCTATAACTGGATCGAATGGAACAGGGAAAACGTCCTTGTTAAAAATGATATCAGAACGTGCTGATGGATTAACCATATCTCCAAAAGCTGAAATTGGCTACTTTACACAAACAGGATATAAATTTAACACGCATAAATCTGTGCTCTCCTTTATGCAGGAAGAGTGCGAGTACACAGTTGCGGAAATTCGTGCAGTATTGGCTTCAATGGGGATCGGAGCGAATGATATTCAAAAAAACTTATCCGACTTATCGGGAGGTGAAATCATCAAACTGCTTTTATCCAAAATGCTTTTAGGAAAATATAATATTTTGCTTATGGATGAACCAGGAAACTATCTTGACCTAAAAAGTATTGCCGCATTAGAAACAATGATGAAGTCCTATGCAGGAACTATTATCTTCGTATCTCATGACAAGCAATTGGTCGATAATATTGCTGACATTATCTACGAGATCAAAGACCACAAAATCATCAAGACTTTTGAGAGAGATTGTTAATGATAGCCAATCTAATCCGAACATTAATTATTGAACTCTTTAAAGGAAATTAAAAATGACAATTCAAGATATTCAATCACTTGCTGAAGCACACGGCTTGTTGCTTACGGACAAAATGAATTTCAATGAAATGGGCATTGATTTTAAGGTCGTTTTTGCTCTTGATACAAAGGGGCAACAATGGTTGCTGCGTATTCCTCGTCGTGATGGCATGAGGGAACAAATCAAGAAAGAAAAACGCATTTTAGAATTGGTAAAAAAACATCTTTCTGTAGAGGTTCCTGATTGGAGAATTTCATCTACAGAATTAGTGGCTTATCCCATACTTAAAGATAATCCTGTTTTAAATTTGGATGCTGAAACCTATGAAATAATTTGGAATATGGACAAAGATAGCCCGAAATACATAACATCTTTGGCAAAAACCTTATTTGAAATCCATAGTATTCCTGAAAAAGAAGTTCGGGAAAATGATTTGAAAATTATGAAACCTTCAGATTTAAGACCTGAAATAGCAAACAATTTGCAGTTAGTAAAATCTGAAATTGGTATAAGTGAGCAATTGGAAACCCGCTACAGAAAATGGTTGGATAATGATGTTCTATGGGCAGATTTCACCCAATTTATACATGGCGATTTATATGCTGGGCATGTACTAGCTTCAAAGGATGGAGCTGTTTCAGGCGTTATTGATTGGTCAACAGCCCATATAGATGACCCAGCGATTGATTTTGCTGGGCATGTAACTTTGTTTGGAGAAGAAAGCCTCAAAACTCTAATCATCGAGTATGAAAAACTAGGGGGTAAAGTTTGGAATAAACTATATGAACAGACTTTAGAAAGAGCAGCGGCCTCTCCTTTGATGTATGGTTTATTTGCCTTAGAAACTCAAAATGAAAGCCTTATCGTTGGAGCAAAAGCTCAGTTGGGAGTTATATAATTTAAAAATATGATTGCTGAGAACTGCCTTGTTTTGAAACTTGGTTGGCTTTAATTAGTTTTTAGTATTCTTTATAGAAAATGCCTCGATCAAGGGGCATTTCTAACAATCATTTAACATAAAATTTCTTATGTGAAGTAACCTGAATGCAGCGGTGCCCCATTGGGGGCGCGTTGAGATAAGCCTCTTTTAGATAACTTTAGCAACTCGATAGACAGTTGCAACTCCACAATTCACTGCTTTGGCAATTTCTTCCTTAGTCATATTGCCAACTACTAGCAATTCTTTTATTCGTTTATGTTTAGCCTCATTTGCCTTCTTGCCTGTTGGTTTGTAACCCGAACGTGCCAGGCCCTGCTTAATACGTTCTATACGTTTCTCATTGTCTAGGCGGGCCATTGTTGCCAGAAGATCAATCAACATATTGTTGATGAGTTCCAAGATTGAATGAGTAATGCTGTCACTGGTTTGAATCATTTGGTAGGTAGTAGGAAGATCTGCTACGACTAAACGAAGTCCCTTCTCCTGGATCCTGCGCTTCAGCTCTTGAAAATCTCGTTGGGTTAGGCGTGATAAGCGGTCAATACTTTCAACTAACAATGTGTCACCTTGATTTGCTTCTGACAGTAGCTTATTCAATTCAGGTCGGTCTAACTTCGTACCACTATAGTTTTCCACGTACACAATGGTTTCACCCAAATTCAAGTTTTGGTTTAGATCCTGAAGAATCTGCAAAGCCCTTTCTGCATCTTGATCTTTAGTTGAAGCTCGTAGATAAATACGTGTATTCATTTCTATCATTTAATCTTAATTCTATTAGATTAATGATAATACTATCATTTAATTATTGCATTAAGTCTAATGATAGATATTGTATGCGATTTGGCTCGCTATCATTCAGGTATACTCTTTTGATAAAAAAAGCATAACTAAAAGCCATGCCTTGGGAATTCGTATAACGTGTATTATGTTAATTTTAGAAAATCTGTTTTAGTTTGTACCTTTTCAAAATTATGTAAAAAGCAAATAAAACACTTATCCAGAACAAATAATCAAAAATAAAATATAAGAAGATAAATTGATCTATTCCTATAATAATATTTAAAGGATCTAGCGCTATACTCCCACCTGGAGATACTTCACCATCTACTAAAAACTGTAAGGGAAATCCTCCTCCAATGACTTTAACTTTTCCAAGCTTGTCTACAACTATACGATCCACTAATGTATATTTCTGATAAAACAAAGATAAATAAGTAAAAATAAAAGATAAGCAATTGAAGTATAAAAATTTTTTCATAATTTCCTCTCATATATCTACTAATTTTAACAATTTTTAATCAGAGCCTTTTGGAATAATTTGCTTTAATTTCTCTATTACTCTCTCAAAAAATTCCTTTAATATGAAAAGATTAGAATTTATTTTATTAAGTTTACTTGCAGCCTGCAGTCCAGTTACAGAAAAAATTGAATCAAATATAGTTGTTCCACGTATTCAATATACGGGGGGAGCAGATAATGCAAGTTATAGTGAGGCTAAGCTTATTAGGGAAGGTAAATGCCTATACCTAGAACATGCTGATGGCTCTAAAGTTCTGCCAATTTTTGCTACAAAAACTCTAGATTGGGATACGGAAACTAAGAGCCTAAAAGTAGATTCGGATACTTATTTTTTAGGTGATAAAGCAGCATATGGAGGCGGAGAATCCTATCCTCTAGAAAAAAATAATTATTCTTGGATAACTGAAGTAGATCATAGCTGTGATACCTCAAAAGTTATAGTTATTAATCGACTCATAAGACCAATTGAAGAACTACCAAAATGAAGAATAGCCTATTTTACTGTCTTACATTAGTTCTACTTATAGGATGCCAGCCATTTGAAAAGGATGGATATATTTTTATTAAAAATCAGACTGATTATCCAATTACAGACCTTAAAGTAACTTATATTAGTGCTCAAAAAACTTATAGCTTAGGTACTCTTTATCCTTATTCAGAATATAAATACGCCATGGTAATCCCCCCTAAAAATAATTGAGTTTAAAAGTAGAAAATCGAATAACCTTGATTTAAGGAGATTTTCTATGAAAACATCTAAGTATTCAGACAGCTTGATCATGAGTATCTTGAAGCAAGCTGAAGCAGGAACACCCATACCGAACTTGTGCCGCGAACATGGTATGAGCTCTGCTACATTCTACAAGTGGAAGTCCAAATATGGCGGCATGGATCTTTCAATGATGACGCG
>NZ_CP071767.1:0-148166 GCF_017498585.1 Acinetobacter towneri | reverse complement strand
CAGCAATTCTGCAACAGCCACTTTTGAAAGTAGAAAAAAATTCAAAAGTACGTAAGGCTTTTGAAAGCCTTGCTTATGAAATTGTAGCGAAAGTTTAAACCTGAGAGTATTATGGCAAGCACTAAAGAGCTTTTAGCTCAAAAATTGAAACAAAATACAGAAAAACATCAGCAAGCACAGAAAGACAATATTAAAGAGCTAAAAGAATTTAGACGTAATGTTCCTATTGAGGATATCAGTCGCAGTCCCAACCAACCGCGTAAAGTATTTGAAGATTCTCAATTAAAAGAACTGGCGGATTCTATTAATGAAATCGGCCTTTTGCAGCCCATTACAGTGCGTAAACTTGATAATCTGAAATATGAACTGATTGCAGGCGAGCGACGCTTACGGGCGCATCAATTACTCGGCAAGTCGGTGATTGAAGCCATTATCATTGATGCTAATGATGAAGAAGCATCTTTGTTAACCCTAGCTGAAAATTTAAAGCGTCAAGATCTGACAGATTATGAAATTTTTATTGGTTTGAACTCACTTGATGAAAAGTTGAAGAAGAACAAGCAACGTTTAGCTAATTCATTGGGTTTAAATCGCGAAGATATGTACAAATATCTATCGTATGAAAAGCTGCCTAAAGCAATGTTGAATGACCTGGATTTGGAGCCAGGTCTAGTCGGTCGTACTGCTGCAACAGCGTTCAAGAAATTTTTATCGGATCATATAGAGCAACTTTCGGAGGCGGAAACAGCTTTACTCGGTGCTTGGGAGAAATTAAAAGAAAAAAAACTGGAGCAAAGCAAAGTTACTTCTTATGCTGAAAAACTATTGAGTCAAGATCCAGAAAAAGTAACCACGACATCAGTGGTAAGAAAAATCGAATATGATGGTAAGGTTGCTGGAAATATCAAACTGAATCAAAAACAGCTCAATATCTCTCTTAAAATTTCAGAAATTGATGAAGCTAGTCTTTTACAACTAGAAGATTTTTTAAAACAGCTTATTCAGAAAAGTGAAAAAGTGTAGCAACTTGCTACACTTTTCAGTTTGCTCATAAAACTCTCACACTTACGTGAGAATTTTTTATAATTATCACATGCGAAAAATTATACCACCCAAACTGAAATTGATATGGTTACGCTAGAAGAGTTTATTCCTAAAAATTATCTTATACGTAAAATAGACAAAGCGATTGATCTCAATATCATTCATGAACGTGTCGCGCATCTATATTGTCCCGATAAGGAGACTGTTGAACGAATTTTGCCGTTGCAAAATAATTACAGGGTCTCTGTTATGCAAGTAACGCAGCAATGTTTACTGTCAGTTACAGCACAAAACTTGAAGAAAATCGCCTTGCACTTATCGAAGTTAATTTTTATTGTATTTTTTAGCCATCAATACGCTTAAAAATAAATCACTATGAATAAGCGATAGAAGTTTAGAAAATACCCCCACTTTAACGATCGCTAAAGTGGGGTTTGTGATTAGTCTGAAAAGTGTAGCAACTTGCTACACTTTTTTAATACTTAAATTGTACGACAAGAAATGACGTATCAATACTTACACACGAGCGTATTATTGGGTACTATTGGTTTAACTAAAACTAGATAACCTATTCATTGCAGGACAATTCCATGGCACGTACTCCAAAGCAAACCAAACAAGAACCCATTGAGGTCATTCTTTGGAAAGCTGCAGACAAACTTCGTAAGAACATTGATGCTGCTGAGTACAAGCATGTAGTCCTTGGTTTGATCTTCCTCAAGTACATCTCTGACTCATTTGAAGCTCACTACAACCTATTGGTTGAAGGTGAGGGAGAGTTTGCAGGAGCTGATCCTGAAGATCGTGATGAATACACTGCATACAACGTCTTCTTCGTTCCTGAGATCGCACGTTGGTCATACCTGTTAAACCAAGCAAAGCAAGTCACCATTGGTAAGATTGTAGACGATGCAATGGAAGCCATTGAGAATGAGAACCCTCAGCTCAAAGGTGTACTACCTAAAGTCTATGCACGTCAAAATCTCGATCCTACGAGCCTAGGTGAGCTGATAGACCTCATTGGTAACATTGCCCTAGGTGATGCAAAAGATCGCTCTGCCGACGTTTTAGGACACGTATTCGAGTACTTCCTAGGTGAGTTCGCTTTAGCTGAAGGTAAGCAAGGTGGGCAGTTCTACACGCCTAAATCCATCGTGAGCTTATTGGTTGAAATGCTAGAGCCATACAAAGGACGTGTATTCGATCCTTGCTGTGGTTCAGGTGGTATGTTCGTACAGTCTGAGAAATTCGTAGAATCGCATCAGGGTTTAGTGGACGACATCTCCATCTATGGTCAAGAAAGTAACCAGACAACTTGGCGTTTGGCCAAGATGAACTTAGCCATTCGTGGCATTAACTCAGAGCATGTGAAATGGAACTCTGAGGGTTCATTCCTGAATGATGCACACAAAGACCTGAAAGCGGATTACATCATTGCTAATCCACCATTCAACGTCTCTGATTGGAGCGGTGAGCAGTTAGTGGGTGATGCTCGTTGGTCTCTAGGTACACCACCTGCAGGCAATGCGAACTTCGCATGGATGCAACACTTCTTGTATCACATGAGTCCTAAAGGTCAGGCAGGCGTTGTGCTTGCTAAAGGTGCGCTGACCTCTAAGACCAGTGGTGAAGGTGAGATTCGTAAAGCCTTGGTTTCAGAAGCCAATGTCATCGACTGTATTGTGAACCTACCTGCCAAGCTGTTCCTGAACACACAGATTCCTGCTGCTTTATGGTTTATGCGTCGTGACCGTGTTAACTCAAGCCAATACCAAGATCGTAGCAATGAGATTCTGTTCATTGATGCTCGTAACCTAGGTCATCTGATTAACCGCAGAACCAAAGTCTTGTCTGATGAAGATATTAAGCTCATCACAGACACTTACCACAATTGGCGTAACAAGGGTGGTGAGTATGAGGATGTTGCAGGCTTCTGTGCATCTGTACCACTTGAGAAAGTCGCTGAGCTTGATTATGTACTGACGCCAGGTCGTTATGTTGGTTTAGCTGATGATGAAGATGAGTTCGACTTCAAGGTACGCTTTACAAGCTTAAAGGCAGAGTTTGAAGCACAGCTTGCTGAGGAAGCCAAGCTAAACCAAGCCATTGCTGAGAACTTAGCAAAGGTGGTTGTATGAGTGAGTGGCAGGTTGGGCGATTAGATAGCTTCTTTACCCTAAAACGTGGTTATGACTTACCAAAGCAATCTCGTGTTTCTGGTAGTGTTCCCATCATTGCTTCTTCAGGTTTTGCTGATTTTCATAATGAAGCCAAAGTAAATGAATCAGGTGTTGTGACGGGCCGATATGGAACCATTGGTTCAGTTTTTTTCAGTGATGTACCATTTTGGCCATTAAACACATCTCTTTATGTAAACGACTTTAAGGGGAATGACAAAAAGTTCATCTACTACTTTTTGCAAACATTGGATTGGGAAAAATTTAGTGACAAAAGTGCGGTGCCTGGAGTTAACCGTAATGATGTTCATCAAGAAGAGATATGCTTTCCGTCTCTCCCTGAACAAAAAGCCATAGCCTCAATCCTTTCATCATTAGATGACAAGATCGACTTACTGCACTGTCAGAACAAGACTTTGGAAGCCATGGCTGAAACACTGTTTCGTCAATGGTTTATTGAGGAAGCGAAAGAGGATTGGGATGATTTACTAGTAAGTGATATAGCTACTCATATCAAAGACAATGTGAACCCATCAAAAGATCCTCTTAAGACATACTATCATTTTAGTTTGCCTGCTTTTGATTCAGGAGAAAAGCCTACTATTGAATTGGGTGCGGAAATTCTGAGTAATAAGTACAGAGTATGTGAGAACTCAATTTTAGTCTCAAAGCTGAATCCAAGAGTGCCTCGTATATGGTTATTAACTGATGTCAAAGATAATTATGTATGTTCAACAGAGTTTCAGAATTTGAAGCCTAAAGTAGGATCTCATTTAATGTTCTTGTATAGCTTATTCAATTCAAGAGATGTTATTGATGAATTAGCAATGAGTGCTTCGGGAACCAGTGGCAGTCATCAAAGGGTTAAGCCAGAAGATATGTTAAATATCTCTTTTAAGACTCCAAGTTTAGACTACCTTGAAGAGTATTCGCTGTTGATTACTCCTTCGATGCAAAAGGTTTCATCTAACAAGAAGCAAATCCAAACACTTGAACAACTACGAGATACCTTGCTTCCTAAGCTGATGAGCGGCGAAGTCAGAGTCCAATACCAAACAGAAGAAGTTGCATAACATTTGAGGTGAAGTCATTTGATGGCTTCACCTTTTTTACATTCAGGGGGCTGAATTGAATAAAAAAATTATAGGGGCAATCATTGCCTTAGTCGTAGTGATCTGTGGCTACTTGTATGCTTCGCCATACATTGCCATCAATAACATCAAGAATGCTGCACAAGTAGGTGATAGCGAAAAGGTGTCCAAGTACATCGACTATCCAAGTGTGCGTCAGAGCTTCAAAGATCAAATGAATGCCATGATGATGAAAGAGATGGCAACCCATAAAGATGATGGTTTCGCAGCACTAGGTGCCATGCTTGCATCTACCATGGTAGACAAGATGATTGATGGTTTTGTCACACCTGAAGGGATGACCATGATGATGCAAGGCAAAGACCTTAAAGATGCAGCACATTCATCACAGGGAGCATCAACAACAGAAACCAAAGAAGAAGATCAAGCAGAGTACAAAACTCGCTATACCTCATTCAGTGACTTTGAGGTTGTGATCCAACATCCAAATGATTCCAAAGCCGTCACTGTCAAAATGGTTCGTGATGGTTTGAGTTGGAAAGTGAATAAGATCGCTGTGCCGATGGATTAAGTAAAAGAGAACAAAGAGGAAAAACAGAATGATAAAGCGCATGATTCAAATGGGATTTGGCTTGATTGCTGTAGTTAGCTTTGCTGCAACCGTTCAAGCAGCACCGGCTAAATTCAATCATAGCGGCATACAAAAAGGTAAAGTCATAGAAACCTGTTATCACTCTCCTTGTTCAGTCGCCAAGTTTGTCTCTTACAAACAACTGAATAAGACAGCGACTGAATCCAAGATTCAAGTCACCTTGCTGGGCGGTAGTCGTGAGTGGGAAGCCAAGAAAATTGACTGGAATAGATCGCCACATAAAGTCACTGTGAATTGCTCATACCAACGACCAACAGTTCAGATTGGTTCACAAAAGACTCTGATTCCACTCAATGATGGTTTAGGTGTTCCTGGAGTACTGATGGTAGATGCTGAACTCTATCTATATGTTTGCCATAAGTTTGAGGGCGCTATTGAGAATGCTGTGCAGAAGTATGGCTATAACGTGCAGGACGATGAATAAGGTTTCTTAGCTTTACATCATATAAAAAATTAATGAGTCCAGGTTATATGGATAAGTTTAGGGGGAAATAATCAAGTGACTAAGATGACCGAATCAGACATTGAGCTGATGGCGATAGAGCAACTAGAGGGATTGGGCTATACCTATGTGTATGGACCTGAGATTGAATCGAAGGGCACTAACCCTCTACGAAGCTATAAGCAGGTCATCTTGGAAGACAAAGTGCTTGATGCATTACAACGCTTAAATCCTCATTTAAGCCAAGACAAATGTACTGAAGCACTAAAGCAAGTCACCAATATTCAATCCCCTGATCTACTCAGTAATAACCAAGCATTCCACCGACTGCTCACTGAGGGCATTAACATTGAGGTGAGCAAAGAGGGTAACACTCAAGGTGAGTATGCTTGGTTGATTGACTTTGAGAATCCAACCAATAACGAATTCCTTGTCGTCAATCAAGTAACCATCAAAGAAGATCGCTGGACAAGACGACCAGACATTATCTTGTATGTGAATGGCTTACCCTTGGTGGTCATTGAACTCAAGAATGCAACAGACGAGAATGCCACTGTAGAAGGCGCATACAAGCAAATACAGACCTATCAAAGCCAAATCCCTAGCTTGTTTACCTACAATGCTTTCAACGTCATCTCTGATGGTTTAGAGGCGAAAGCAGGTACTGTCTCAGCAGACTACAGTCGCTACATGGCGTGGAAGACAAACAATGGTCAAACCAAAGCCAAGAAGACACAAGCACAGCTAGAAGTCCTGATTCATGGTTTACTGAATCCAGTCACACTACTCGACATGATTCGACACTTCATTGTCTATGAATCAACGAAGCACGAGGATACCAATGGCTTAATCACCATTAAGACCATCAAGAAGATGGCTGCATATCATCAGTACTATGCAGTGAATGCAGCAGTCCTCTCGACTATTCGTGCGTCTGCAGTGAACTCGGACTCGAAATCAGCAGAAGTTGCCATGCAACATCAAGGTAGAAGTAAGCTCGAATTGGTACAGCAACAAGCAGTCGGTGACAAGAAAGCCGGTGTGGTATGGCATACCCAAGGCTCAGGTAAGTCTTTGTCTATGGTTTTCTACACAGGCAAGATTGTCTTGGCTTTGGATAATCCAACAGTCGTTGTGATCACAGATCGTAATGATCTAGATGATCAGCTCTTTGGTACATTCGCTGCATCAAGCCAACTCCTTAGACAAACACCACGACAAGCAGACAGCCGAGAAGAACTCAAAGAGTTACTCAAGGTGGGTTCAGGTGGCGTGATCTTCACCACCATCCAAAAGTTCCAACCGGATGATGGCACTAGCGTCTACGAGCAACTGTCAGACCGAACCAACATTGTCGTGATTGCAGATGAAGCACATCGTTCTCAGTATGGCTTTAATGCCAAGGAAGTCGATGTCAAAGATGAAGATGGCAAGGTTGTCGGTAAACGTACTGTCTATGGTTTTGCCAAGTACATGCGTGATGCACTTCCTAATGCTACTTACCTTGGTTTCACAGGAACACCAATTGAGAAGACGGATGTAAACACACCTGCAGTCTTCGGGAACTATGTAGATATCTATGACATCTCGCAAGCAGTGGAGGATGGTGCAACTGTTCGTATCTTCTATGAAAGCCGCCTAGCTAAGATTGCCATCAGTGAGGAAGGCAAAGAGCTGATTGAAGACTTTGATGACCAGTTTACTGAAGATGACTTAAACCAAACTCAAAAAGAACGTGCGAAGTGGGCAAGAGTCGAAGGTTTGATCGGCAGTAAAGAACGTATCAAAGCCATTGCAAAGGACATCGTAGAACACTTTGAGCAGCGTCTTAAAGCCAATGCAAACCAAGGCAAAGGCATGATCGTCAGCATGTCTCGCAGGATCGCTGTAGACCTTTACAACGAGATTGTAAAGATCAAACCAGAGTGGCACAGTGATGATCTGAATGATGGTGTAATCAAAGTTGTGATGACTGCCTCAGCTTCAGATGGTGAGGTGATTGCTAAACATCACACTACCAAGCAACAGCGCCAACGCTTAGCAGATCGTATGAAAGACAATGATGATAAGCTCAAACTCGTTATTGTTCGTGATATGTGGCTGACTGGTTTCGATGCCCCAAGTATGCACACCCTTTACATCGACAAACCAATGAAAGGTCACAACCTCATGCAAGCGATTGCACGAGTCAACCGTGTCTACAAAGACAAGGCTGGTGGCTTGGTTGTGGACTATCTTGGTATCGCATCTGACTTGAAAGAAGCCTTATCGTTTTACTCAGAAGCAGGTGGTAAAGGTGATCCTGCATTGGTGCAGGATGAAGCTGCAACGATCCTGCAAGAAAAGCTAGAAGTGCTTGATGGCATTTTGCATGGCTTCAACTACCAAGAGTACTTCACTGCAGATACTTCTCGTAAGCTCAACATCATTTTAGAAGCGGAAGAGCATATCCTTGGTGTAGATCAAGGAGAAGGGAAGACTCGCTTCCTGACAGCAGTCACAGCGATGTCACAGGCATTCGCATTAGCTGTACCTCATCCACATGCTATGGAAGCTGCACCAGTGGTGGCATTCTTCCAAGCAGTCAAAGCACGTCTTGCTAAGTTTAGTGATGGTACAGGCAAGATTTCTGGCTTAAGTAATGCTGAGCTTGAAGCCAAGGTAAAGCAAACCATTGACCAAGCTCTAGTCACAGAGCAAGTGGTAGATATCTTCGATGCTGCAGGGATTCAGAAACCAGATATCTCGATTCTCTCTGATGAGTTTATGCAGGAGATGAAAGACTATAAGCATAAGAACATTGCGCTTGAAACACTTAAGAAGTTACTTGGTGATGAGATTAAGGTACGAGAGCAACGCAGTGTCACCCAAGGTAAGAAGCTCATGGATATGTTGAGTTCAGCAATTAAGGGTTATCAGAACAAGGTACTTACTGCAGCAGAAGTCATTGATGAACTGATCAAGTTAGCTAAGACAATTCAGGAGTCAGACAAACTGGCTGAAGAACTCAACCTGACTGAATACGAATATGCGTTCTACTCAGCAGTAGCAGACAATGACAGTGCTCGAGAATTGATGCAGAAAGACATATTGAGAGAACTTGCAGTCGTACTCACTGATTCTATTCGTAAGAATGTGACTTTGGATTGGACGATCAAGGAAGCTGCTAGAGCAAAGTTAAGAGTCATCGTGAAGAGATTGCTGAAGAAGTATGGCTATCCACCTGATATGGCTTTATTGGCTACAGAAACTGTATTGGAACAGGCTGAGCAGTTGGCTGAAGAGCTTTCCAGTTCAAAAGAATAGGGTACAGATAGTGTTCAAAAAGACCGCTATATTAACCATAACCAAGGGGGCATTTTTACACTGCTGCTAACAAGGACAACCCTTCACTTATACTAGCTCAAAACTGATCTGACAGTTCCCCGTTTTTTATTGTGCCTGTCAGGTTAAATTTGGGCTAAATTCTTATCAGCCCAAATTCGTTTTCCATTAAGTAAAGTTTCAAATGGGCTTCCTGTTTGACATCTTTTGGGAATAGTTTCGGATATTTTGTTGTTCTAACTTTTCATGATGCTGTTGAATTTAGTCCAGATCTCATAAAACATTGTATAACTGAAACGCTGGAAAACCTATTTAGCAAATTTGGGGTGTAGTTTCCACTTGAAATAATTCAATTAAAAATAAATGTATGTATTTTATTTATTTTTTGATATATTTCAGTTTAACCTAAAAACGACTAGTGATAGTTATAAAAAGTTGTGCTTAGAAGAATCTTTATTATTTTCAGAGGTTTACTTATGAAAAAGTTAGTAATCTTATTATCAATGTCGACGGTTTTTTTATCAGCTTGTGGTAATAAACATGACAAAATGGTTGGCTACTGGCAATTAGAAAATGTGCAAGGAAAGCGCATTATGCAAATTTTTAAAGAGGGTAAAGATAGTTATATTCTTAAAGAAAATGTGGTTGCTCGTAGTAATGTGGTGAATGGTAAAGAGGGAAGTTCTCTCGTATTGGAAAAAAAAGATGATACTTTAGCGGTTAATAATGGTTTAGCTGCTATGCCCTTACATTTATCTGATGATGGTCAAACATTACGTATTTCTAAAAATCAGTACAAAAAAGTAGATGAAAATTTTGTCAATAAAACAATAGAAAATATTAAAGTGTGTCATGAAATTGAAACAGAATATCGGACTAAAGTTAAAGAACTACCTATTTTTACTCGTGACCCTGCAATTCAAGAGCAACGTAAAACGTTGGCTGAGTCAACTACTAAAAAAATGCAAGCCATTGAAGATTGTAAATTTGGTATCTACTGATAATTACACTATTTAATGAGGGTGTAAATAATTCTGTGTAAATGTGGTTTTAAAAATACTTGGTTACACGTTCATCAAACATGATACTAAAACGATTCATGGCAGCTTTCCAATTCTGAATGGGCATCGTCCATTTTTTGCTTGCTGCCATAATCGCTAAATATACCACTTTTTTCACAGATTCATCGGTTGGGAAGATTTTTCTTTTCTTGGTGGCATGGCGAATGACACTGTTCAAGGATTCAATTGCATTGGTGGTATAAATCGCCTTGCGAATGTCCATTGGATAGGCAAAGAACGTGTTGAGATTCGACCAGTTGGCAAGCCATGATTTACTGATTTGAGGATATTTATCGTCTCACTTTTGACCAAATTCATCCAGGGATGACATACAATCGATACAGCGCATCATTATTATTGAAAATGGTGCCATGATGAATAGGGTATTTGATTGGTATATGCAGTTGCCTCTTGAGTGGCAGTCGAGCCTGTTTGTCTATCGTGGGCATGGGGCCAACATTAAAACAGTAGTTAAATTATTAGAACAAGTATCGGATAACTGCTTGTTGGCATTTTATGGTGATCTTGATCCGTATGGGATTAATATTGCCTCTCATTTTTATAAAATACGTCCTTTAGCCCTGATTGTGCCTAGTATCTGGCAGGAGATCACAGTCACTCATATCGACAACAATGTGAATAAATTCTTGAAGCAGATCGTTCAGACTAGGGATATTGCATTTGATCAAGCTGAACCTTTGATTTTAAGAGAGCTATTTCATCATGTTGATCCTAGCCAAAATAATGGACAGTACTTCCCTCTAAAGATAACGTAACGTTAACTTTGGAGATCCAAGAAATGGCCAAACGTTTTAATCCCAAATTTAAACAGCAAGCAATTGATTATGCACTTTCAAACTCACACGAGCCTACAGCTGCAATCGCCCAGAAATTAGGTGTGGGTTATTCAACTTTAGACAAATGGATTCGTGAAGCCAATCCAGTGGGTTCAAGCAAACGTCAACTTTCACCAGAACAACAGCGGATATTGGAATTAGAGAAAGAAGTCAAACAGCTTAGGGAAGTCAATGACATCTTAAAAAAAGCGCATGTGTACTTTCTGACAGATCATGCCAAGAAAAGTACACGGTAATTCAAGATCTGGATGTGAATGAAGTCACTGTATCTTCTGTCTGTAAATGCCTGGGTGTCAGCACTTCAGGCTATTATGCCTGGCGAAAGCGCCAGACCAATCTAGCGCAGAAATATAATGATTTAAAAGCCGTATATTGGCAGCATCATGCACGATTGGGTGCACCTTCATTGGTACATGACATGCATGATTTAGGTTACAGCATGAGCGAACGAACCGTTGGAAGAATGCTTAAAAAGCTTGGTTTACGTAGCAGGATTGCACGTAAATACAAGCATACGACTGATTCAAACCATCGTTTGCCTACAGCACCTAACTTGTTAGATCGTCAATTTACGGTCAATGAACCCAATAAGATCTGGACAACAGATATTACCTATATCCGTACTAAGCAAGGTTGGCTGTATTTATGTGTGATGCTGGATCTATTCAGCCGTCGTATTGTCGGTTGGCAAACCAGCTATCGAATAGACCGTCAATTGGTATGTGATGCGTTTCATTATGCAATGGCTCGTCAGGGGTATCCAATGGGTGTCATGGTACATTCGGACCAAGGCTCACAGTACTGTAGTCGTGATTTTAGGGCGCTATTATTGACGAATAACTGCGTTCAAAGTATGTCACGCAGGGGAAACTGCTGGGATAATGCAGTGACCGAAAGCTTCTTTCATACATTGAAAGTTCATGTGGTCCATGGCAGTGTATTTGCCACTCGAAAAGAAGCGAATGCTGTCTTGTTTGACTATATTGAGATTTATTACAATCGAATCAGAAGACATTCTGCAAACGGCTGTTTAAGCCCAGAAGCCTTTGAACAGAAATATTTCAAGAATTTAGAGGGATTTGTTGTCCACGATACTGTCTAGGATCAAAAACTAGATCACCTACCTGTATATCTTCGATTTTTTTCCAAATTCTCCGTGGTAAATTTAGATCCCTCTGTACACGCACTAGAGTACCCGCAATAAAACACCCAGTAAGTGCTGGTATTTCTTTCAATTTATCACCCATAAAAAATGTCCCCTATTATTTGTTAATGATAATGTATGACTGTTAATTTTTTATCGTTCAAATTCTATTCTATTTAACATAATGGGCGTTATACGAAATTTTCAAAAAAATACAATAAAAATGCGAGCTTAAGGCTCCCATTTTTGATTTTTGTGTGTTATTCACCAATTAAAATGTCTATGCGATAAACCATTTAAAATGTCCTGTTTTTAACTGCAAGAGTCAAGAACAGGATTTAAATTTCTTTGTTCATTGCTAGCTTTCTGAGCTTTACGACTCGGCATACTTTTCTTGGCACGGGAACGTTTATTCTGTTTTTCCAACTCTTCATGCTGTTGTTGGATATGGGCCAGAACTGCGCCTAACCGTTTATTCTCAACCACTTCATTCTGCTGCAGTCCAGTCAGTTTATTGAAGATACTGTAGTTGATCTTCCGTCCTTCATACATGATCGCAACAGTGCCATCCGGGTACTCCAGAAATGAAATGTATTGTCCAACTAATTTCTGGTTCAATTCAGTCGGTTCAAGCATATAAATACATTTGTCATACGTCAGGGTTAGATTCTTGGTGACCTTACGTGGTTCCTGCCAGGTAAAAATATCATCCAGTTCAAGATCAGATTCGGTTAATGGTCGATGTAAATTCTTTGAGTTACGCGCACACTTGGCGAACTTCTGATTGAACTGCTCAATGAAGCAGGGTAGCCAAGCATTGGCTTCAGCAATCGAACTGATGCCTTCCAGACGCATCTCTTTGATCAGACGATCCTGAAGTGTCCTGTTAGCACGTTCCACACGTCCTTTGGCCTGTGGTGAGTTGGCAAAAATAATATCGATGTTTAACTCATTCAGAATCCGCCCAAATTGCGTGATCTTGCTGTCTTGGCTCGATTTCTGATTCACTCGGAATACTGAGTGTTTATCGCTATAAAAGGCCAAAGGCTTGCCATATTGCTTAATGTAGGCTCTCGTGGAAAGCATATAGTCGAAGGTCGTTTCAGCCTCACAAAAGCGCAGATGCAACAGCTTTCCAGTGGCGTCATCGATATAAACCAGCAAACAGCATTTGGCGGATCGTCCTTCAAACCAGTCATGATAGGAGCCATCAATCTGGATCAGTTCACCGAAGCAATCACGGTTATATCTAGGCTGATATGGACGTTTCAGACGCTTGGATCGCGGAATCCAGAGCTCATTGGCAGTCATCCAGCGACGAACTGTTTCCACAGGAATATTCAGCTCAAACATGCTGCTGAGCTTCTCATGCGCCAAGGTGGGCCCAAAGCCCAGCAGATGTTCAGAAATAATGGAAAGGCACTTTGCTTTTAACAAGTCATCATGGCGACGATGGCCAGGTTGACCACGACTGGCATGAGCCAGACCTGAAACACCATCTTGATTGAGCTTCTGCAATAACCGGGTAATTTGACGGGTGGAAAGATTCAGGATTTCAGCAGCACGGACTTGGGTAATACGATGATCTCGAACGTCTTGCAGAACCGCAAGACGTTGAATTTCTTTGTCAGACATAGTGATCAGCATCTATATTTCATATCCAGTCCATGATGGTTAAATCATCATAAACTAGACATTTTTATTGGTGAGAATACAGACACTTTAAATGGGTTCTAACATTTCGATTTCGTATAAGGTGTATTATGTTAATTTTAGGGGAACTTAATTCTATAGGTGATACCAATGGACAAAAAGATAGAAGATAAAACTAAAGATATTAATGAAAAAATTCAAAAATTGGATTTAGCTATCCAAGAACTAATAGAAACTACAGACAATTTTTTTATTAATGATAAGTACTATGGAATTGAATGCGCTTTTATTTTAGACCATGCACTAAATATTAAAATGCACTTTTTCAACAAGTATCCAGCATTTGCACCACCTCACTTACGAGGAGTAGAAAATTATGATCGAATTATACATATTAGAGAAAATAATCCTGAAGATAAGCTAGAACAAATTTCTCCTCTTAAAGACTAAATTTTCTAATCTCGTACTTAGAATCCCCTACCATTTAACATAATGGTGGTTATACGAAATTTCAAAAAAATACAGTAAAAATGGGAGCTTAAGGCCACTGCTGTCCCATAAATATAACAAGTGTTAGCAGCAGTGTAAAAACAACCCTCTAACGGCATTTTAAAACTGACCCCCTTGGTTAATATAGCGGTCTTTTTGGACTGCTCAACATGTTAACTTTGGAGCAAGCAGTGACCATCCAAATTCTTCATCAACAAGGTAAATCCATTAAAGCCATTAGTCGTGAACTTGGGGTATCCAGGAATACCGTACGTAAATATTTACGGCAAAACACCACACCTCAGTATCGGCGTACACAACCTAGAATAAGTATTCTTGATCCATATAAACCCTATTTGCTTGAACGTGTAAATGCAGCTCATCCTGAATGGATTCCTGCCGTTGTGCTCTATAAGCAGATTTTAGGGTTTGGATATCCAGGAAAGATCAGGATATTGAGGGAATATCTTGCAACATTAAAACCCGTTGCCAAATCAGAACCCGTCATTCGTTTTGAAACCCAACCTGGTCAACAAATGCAGGTTGATTTCACCACGATTCGACGTCACCATACGACTTTGAAAGCCTTTGTGGCCACATTAGGTTATTCCAGAGCAACCTTCGTGAAATTTTATGATCATGAACGGACGGATGCATGGATCGATGGTCTGGAAAATGCATTTCAGTTCTTTGGGGGCGTACCTCAGGAAATCCTGTTTGATAACGCTAAAACGATCATGATTGAACGGGATGCCTATCAGGAGGGGCAGCACAAATGGAACCCCAAACTGCTCGATTGTGCCAAGAAATATGGCTTTCGCCTCCCGCGTATGTAAACCCTACCGCGCACAGACCAAAGGCAAAGTTGAACGCTTTAATGGATATCTCAAATCAAGCTTTATTGTGCAATTGAAAGCAAGCCTTAAGACTTCAGGCTTATTGTTGGATGTTGATGTTGCTAATGCCCACATTGGTCGGTGGTTGCATGAAACCGCCAATCAGCGGATTCATGCAACCACGCAAGAAAAACCAGCTGTTCGACTGCAGCAAGAGCAGCAAAGATTCGCGCCATTACCGCAATCAAATACGGTTTCCAGCATTGTGCCTGTTACAGCGGCACCGCATGTGATGCCCTACGAGAGTTTGCAGCATCCATTATCAGTATATGACCAGTTGCTGGGAGTTTCCTGATGAATCTGCAATTGGCGGAGTGATTTCTCAAAATGGCAAGTTGATGACAATTGTTCCGCTGGATGAACAACTTTTGGTTGAGGCACGTATTTCACCGCGAGATATTGCTTTTATTCATCCTGGGCAAGATGCACTGGTGAAGATCACCGCGTATGATTATTCTATTTATGGTGGGTTGAAAGGAAAAGTTTCTATTATTTCTCCAGACACCTTGAGAGATGAAGTTAAGCAAGATCAATTTTATTATCGAGTGTATATTCGAACGGATTCAGGAAAATTGATGAATAAAGCAGGCAAACAATTCAGTATTACTCCTGGCATGGTTGCAACAGTCGATATTAAAACAGGGGAGAAAACGATCTTAGATTATCTAATAAAACCATTTAATAAAGCGCAAGAGGCTTTAAGAGAAAGGTAAGCGTCCGCTGAACCCCACACTCTTTGAGTGGAACGTTCTTTAAAAAAACGTTCCACTTTATTGAATATTTATCAATACCGCATAGCTCGATGCAGGGTGCTATCTTCAGATATCTTATTTAACATAAAATGAAGTTATGCGACTTCAGAATGACCTAATACTTGAGAATAAATATGACCCAAAAAATACTAGATCGATTTTCTTCACTAATAGAAGAAGGTGATTCAATCTATCAAAAATGTGAAGCCGCTGGATCTGGTTATAATCCTGAATTACAATCAGCTTTTATCGAATGGCAAATGAAATCTAAAAATATATTAAGCATTACTTGTGGTGAAAAGTCACATTATTTGTCTCAGTTTGATAAAAATCTTAAAGCAGGAATGGGGGATACAAGAAAAGCAATATTAAATCGCGTGATTCCAATTTTAAGAGCGGCAGAAGATGATTTAAAAAATGGTTTTCTAATCACAATCAAAAAACTAATTCAGTCAGAGGTTTTTGATAGTGAGTTGGATCAAGCACAGCATTTCCTTGATTCAGGTTATAAAGTAGCTTCTGCTGTCACTGCTGGTGTAGTTTTAGAAACAGCAATTAAAGAATTAGCTAAAAATAACGGAATTGATATTTGCCAAGAAGGTACTACTAAACCTAAAAAACTTGATGCTCTTAATTCTGAATTAAAAAATGCTAATATCTATAGTGCTCTTCAACATAAGCAAGTTTTAACTTTGGCACATATAAGAAATAAAGCTGCTCATGGGGAGATTGAGGAATTTAATGATAACGATGTACAGAATATGATCCGAGATGTTGAAAGATTCTTACTTGAATATGCTTCTTAATACAACAAAAAAAGAGTCCACGTTATCTAATGGTGGACTCTAGTTCCAAATTTGAGACTAATAGAGTATCTATTTTCCAGATATTGAAATCATAGCCACGCAGACTTGCGTAGGTTTGACTGATACGCAAGTCGAGTAGCGGTCTGATTTCCGCATAACTTATGTTATGTTACTTGGGATACACTTGACGGTAAGATAATTTATTATTGCAACCGTCAAGTGCAGCACCAACGATATTATTGTAGGGTGCTGTGTTTAGATATCCTATTTAACATAATCAATATTATACGAAATACAGATGTTAGAACCCATTTAAAGTGTCTGTATTCTCACCAATAAAAATGTCTAGTTTATGATGATTTAACCATCATGGACTGGATATGAAATATAGATGCTGATCACTATGTCTGACAAAGAAATTCAACGTCTTGCGGTTCTGCAAGACGTTCGAGATCATCGTATTACCCAAGTCCGTGCTGCTGAAATCCTGAATCTTTCCCCCGTCAAATTACCCGGTTATTGCAGAAGCTCAATCAAGATGGTGTTTCAGGTCTGGCTCATGCCAGTCGTGGTCAACCTGGCCATCGTCGCCATGATGACTTGTTAAAAGCAAAGTGCCTTTCCATTATTTCTGAACATCTGCTGGGCTTTGGGCCCACCTTGGCGCATGAGAAGCTCAGCAGCATGTTTGAGCTGAATATTCCTGTGGAAACAGTTCGTCGCTGGATGACTGCCAATGAGCTCTGGATTCCGCGATCCAAGCGTCTGAAACGTCCATATCAGCCTAGATATAACCGTGATTGCTTCGGTGAACTGATCCAGATTGATGGCTCCTATCATGACTGGTTTGAAGGACGATCCGCCAAATGCTGTTTGCTGGTTTATATCGATGACGCCACTGGAAAGCTGTTGCATCTGCGCTTTTGTGAGGCTGAAACGACCTTCGACTATATGCTTTCCACGAGAGCCTACATTAAGCAATATGGCAAGCCTTTGGCCTTTTATAGCGATAAACACTCAGTATTCCGAGTGAATCAGAAATCGAGCCAAGACAGCAAGATCACGCAATTTGGGCGGATTCTGAATGAGTTAAACATCGATATTATTTTTGCCAACTCACCACAGGCCAAAGGACGTGTGGAACGTGCTAACAGGACACTTCAGGATCGTCTGATCAAAGAGATGCGTCTGGAAGGCATCAGTTCGATTGCTGAAGCCAATGCTTGGCTACCCTGCTTCATTGAGCAGTTCAATCAGAAGTTCGCCAAGTGTGCGCGTAACTCAAAGAATTTACATCGACCATTAACCGAATCTGATCTTGAACTGGATGATATTTTTACCTGGCAGGAACCACGTAAGGTCACCAAGAATCTAACCCTGACGTATGACAAATGTATTTATATGCTTGAACCGACTGAATTGAACCAGAAATTAGTTGGACAATACATTTCATTTCTGGAGTACCCGGATGGCACTGTTGCGATCATGTATGAAGGACGGAAGATCAACTACAGTATCTTCAATAAACTGACTGGACTGCAGCAGAATGAAGTGGTTGAGAATAAACGGTTAGGCGCAGTTCTGGCCCATATCCAACAACAGCATGAAGAGTTGGAAAAACAGAATAAACGTTCCCGTGCCAAGAAAAGTATGCCGAGTCGTAAAGCTCAGAAAGCTAGCAATGAACAAAGAAATTTAAATCCTGTTCTTGACTCTTGCAGTTAAAAACAGGACATTTTAAATGGTTTATCGCATAGACATTTTAATTGGTGAATAACAACAGCTTTTTAAATTGTGTTATAATTCAGTATGCTAACACCTAGTTTACAGCCCACTCACCCTCGAGTGGGCTTTTTTTATGATTTTTCACGTTCCACGCCTATTCTTTAATCAATGTTCCACGGTTTTATTTAATGTTGCTGAACAATCAATGGATACCAGTAAAGCCCTTTAGGTCTTCTGTTGCTTCAAATATAAAGTCTCTACGATCAAGGATTAGACAATCTTTATTGTGTCGTCTGACTGATCTTGTGGCTTTGCTAATATCATGGCAATCCCAAGATTTGGGATAATACTTTATTAAAGAACGGACAATCTTGTTTTTATATTCTGAGTTTTCTATAATCTTAATTATGTTACATAATCAAGATTGATAATAAAAATGACGCAAAATAAGCATGGTGGTGCACGCAAAGGTTCTGGCCGTCCTTTTGTCTATAACGAACCGACCAAGGTCATTCGGGTGCCAGAGTCTCGTGTATTGGAAATCAAGAAATACCTGAAAAAAAATGACACTCCAAAGTTTAACGATATTTCCTCTATTACATTGCTTGAGACAAAAACACATTATGAGATTCCTGTTGCTTTGCAAAAAGTTGCTGCAGGCTTCCCTTCCCCTGCTCAGGACTATATCGATAAGACCCTTGATCTAAACGAGTTTCTTATTCAAAACCAACAGGCAACCTTTATCGTTGAAGTGGAATCCTTATCCATGCGTGATGCAGGGATTGATCTGAATGACAAGCTAATCGTTGACCGTAGTATTGAAGCCAAGCATGGGGATATTGTTCTGGCATTGATAGACAATGATTTTACGATTAAACGTTTAATGATTGAGGGTAATCAATGCTGGTTGCAGGCGGCTAATCCTGATTTTGCTGATATCTATTTGAAAGATAATCAAACCATGCTGATTTGGGGTGTGGTTACCAGTGTGATCAAGAAGTTCAGATGAGCAGTTACGAGCGGATTTATGCCCTGATTGATATTAACAACTGTTATGTCAGTTGTGAGCGGGTATTTAATCCCAGTCTAAACAACAAACCTGTCATTGTTCTCAGCAATAACGATGGCTGTGCTGTGGCAAGAAGTAATGAAGCCAAAGCGCTGGGCATCAAAATGGGCGTTCCTCTCTTTCAAATACAAGATATTGTTCAGCAACATCAGGTCGTGGTGTTATCCAGTAACTATGCTTTATATGCTGAAATGTCCAAGCGTTTTCATTCAATTTTGGCTAGTTTTGTTGCGCCACCTGAACAGGAAATCTATTCAATTGATGAGTGTTTTTTAGACCTGACCAGTTATGCACAAAATTTTGACTTAACTCAGTATGCGCATCACATGAAACAACGATTGTTGGATTGGATTGGCTTGCCCGTCTCGATTGGTATCGGGCGTAGTAAAACTGAAGCCAAAATGGCCAACCATCTTGCCAAAAAAAGACAGGGTTTCAAGGGTGTGTGTAACTTACTCAATATGGATTTCCTAGATCAGGAAATGCTTTATTCAGACATTGAGGTCGGTGAAGTTTGGGGCGTTGGTCGTAAGTTAGTTAAAAAACTAAATGCCATGGGAATCTATTCGGTACTGGATTTAGTGATGCAAGATTCTCATCGCATGGCGAGCCTTTTTTCTGTGGTAATGCAAAGAACAGTATTGGAGCTGCAAGGTGTTTCTTGTATGCAGTTAGATGATGCCCCTCCCCCCAAACAGCAAATCATAGCAAGTCGTTCATTTGGTGAAAAAGTTACCGAGCAAGATGATCTCAAAGAGGCTATGGGCAAGTATGTACAGGATGCGGTCATACGTTTACGAGCAGACGCTTCCTTATGTGGATGTGTCATTGCTTTTGTGCAATCGAATCCTTTTGATTCAAAGGTTCCCTATTACAGTAAATCGTTGGCTTTTGAGTTTCCTGAACCGACGGATTGTGTTTTGGATCTGATTAAAACAGCTATGCAACTGCTGGAACACATTTATAAATCTGACGTGAAATATAAAAAGTGTGGTGTAATTCTGACGGATTTAATTGCTAAGCAGCGCTTTACTCCTGACCTGCTGACGGACCACAGCCAGCGTGAAAGTAATGAAAGCCTCATGCAGACTTTAGAAGCGGTACAGGCGAGATATGGGAAAACTAAATTAGCTGTTGGCAGCTGCTACTTGCCACAACGAAAGTGGTCCATGAATCGTACCCATTTGACCCAAAACTATTTCAGCTGGCAGGGATTATTAAAGATCAGCCATTAAATTAATTAGCCTCACCTATTTGGTTTAAGTCAGCTTAATGAAGAACTCGACACATAAGCCGACACAGGCTTGATCCTCAGTCAACCATTTAACAACGTAAGTATGTTGTTTGGGATCCATGTAACACCTCTCGAGGAAAAGGTGGTTAGTAATAAAACTCTGCTCAAGCAAATTTATTGGGTTAACTGTCAGTTTTCACCATCTCATGTCCTTTATTTCTAGAACATTCTAGACTTTTCTCGACCTAGAATTTTTATTCTTTAAAGGTGTCATTCAACGCCTGTTGCACAGCATCAATACGTAATTTGCAGGCTTTATAGGCAGTCATGGACTCTTCAACGATCGCCATAAGGTTATCAATATCCGGTTCTTCCTGAGATTCAAGAAATTCGGCATTTTTCTTGAGAATTTCATAACCTTTCTTGAAACTTAGTTCTTCATTGTTCATGTGCGTTTACCTGTGTCACGGTGGCATCAATGGTGCCATCCTTAAGTTCAATCTGTAATTGCTGGTCAGTAATCTGCTGTATGGAACGGATGGCTTTGCCTTGGCTACGGACAATTGCATAGCCCTTGGCCATCACATTACGTGGATTCTGTAGCAAGGTTTCCCTCATCAATGACTCTACCTGCTGTGAAGCTAGTTTAATCTGTTGTTGAGCAAGATACTTAGTATCACTCTTCAGCATATCAACTCTACGTTGGGCTTCATTGATCTGGTTCTGTGTCAGAGTTTTGATAGTTTTCAGATACTGATCACTCTGGCTCTGGTAGGTGATCAACTGGTGCTGTGACAGTAGCTTGATGGTCTGCAAAGCAGTACTAACTTCATTGACTCGCTCCACAATCAGGTTACGGATCCCTGCGATCACTTTACTCGGAGTATCAAAGGAACGGTGTGCAATTTCATCCAAAATAGTGTGGTCTTTCTCGTGGCCAATACCGACCCAGATAGGCACAGTTCTTTTACACAGCAGTGCGGCCAGATCATAATCATTCAGGTAAGCTAGGTCATTCACGGCTCCACCACCACGGATAATCACAATAAGGTCTGGTGCTATCAAGTAATCTTGAGCCCACTGTCTTAAGGCACGGCCCAAAACCTGAATGATGCTGGCAGAAGCAGTATTACCCTGAAAAGTTGCTGAATGATAAACGAAATGGCAGACACCAGCCTGAGCCAGGGCATCCGCATCTTTTTTAAAGTCACCTAACCCTGCAGCATTTTCCGGTGCAATGACCAAGACATTCTGAATATCAAAGGGTACCGGCAACTGTTTATTGTTATTGAGCAGGCCTTCCTCAGTCAGTCGCAGCAGAATCTGCTGATAGCGTTTGGCGATGTCTCCTAGAGTAAAGCTAGAGTCGATATCTTCGATATTGACCGAGAAGCCATATTGCGGATCAAATCTAGCTTTGACCTTGATCAGTACATTCAGGTCTTTCGACAGTTCAATACCACTTTCTCGTTCAAACTTTAGAACTATTTTTTGTGCCGTAAATTTCCAAATGGTGCCTTTACAACTAGCGATCACCTTATGGCTTTCTTCATCTTTCTCAGCCAACTCAAGATAATAGTGACCGCCTTTAATACTTAAATTACGGATCTCAGCCTTGACCCACACTGCCCCATCAAAAGTCAGATGGATGACTTCCTGTACAGTGGCAAGGTATTCACTAAGGCTGAGTTGTTGACGTTCTGACATGATGTAAAGGATAGCTAAAATATAAGGAGGTGAGATTTAACCTAATATTGATCAATTCTACTGCAAATCAGATGAGTTTATTGCAATTTTGAGAAATGTATAAGTTCTTCTTAGACACCTAGAGTGATCATTGAGATTTTTAGTTTAATTATACTTTTATATTAAAATAGATATATAATCAATAAAATCATTATATTTTACTATTTTAATAAAATTATGAAGCAATACTGTACACTGCAAATCTACCAAGACTATGAATGGCATGACTGTGCTTTGGTTGAGGTTACGGATGATCAAAATGCTGGATGGCAGGCAGCTACACGTACATCATATTTGTTCGAATATGCTATTTCATATATGGATCTAAGAGATGGTCATGCGCTTGCTTATGACTTACCAGTGAACGTTCAAAATAGATTGGAATCAACTTGGCCAGCATTTCTTATGGATCTATTACCTCAAGGATACGGCCGCAAAGAATTACTAATACAGCTTGATTTTTCTGAGAATGTTCAGGAACAAGCGGACTGGGCGCTTTTAAAAGCAGGCGCAGGAAATCCAATTGGGAATCTGCGAGTCAAAGAGGCTCATGAGTGGTTACAAAGTCATTTCCCAAAGCTGCAGAATCAGGGATTTAGCCTAAGCCAAATTATTGAACGTAAAGAGAAGTTTATTGAATCGCTCGCATCTTATGGACTTTTTATTGCTGGTTCATCTGGTATTCAGGGTGAGTGGCCAAAATTGTTGTTAACACAAGGTTATGATGATCTTTTCTATCTAGATCATACTCTTCCAGATGATCAAGTTAAGCAGCATTGGTTGGTTAAATTTAGCCGCGGCAGTGATCAAAATTTGAATAAAATCCTGATGAACGAAGCTTTGTATATGAAAGTCGCTCAGTACTTGCAACTACGTGTACACCGGGATCTTGAGCTACATGGCAAGACTTTGTTTATTCCAAGATTTGATCGCAAAGTAATTAATGGCAAAGTTGAAAGAATTGCTCAGGAAAGCCTTGCATCTCTAGGTGGGAAGGCGGGCTTTGGGGTTAGAATGACCCATAATCAAATATGTACCCTGCTTATGGAGGCTTGTACCGAACCAAAGCAGGAAGTATTTGAGTATTTGAAGCGTGATCTCGCAAATGTTGCCTTAGGCAATAAAGATAACCATACTCGCAATACAGCAATCCAACGCTTCAATAATGGTAAAATTCAGCTCACACCATTATTTGATTTTGCGCCAATGTGGTTACATCCTGATGGTATTGCACGTACTACTCGTTGGGAAAGAGATGATCATGGTGGTATGCCACTTTTGAGTTCTGTGATTGAGCAGATAGCTGAAAGCACTTCGATTGGTCCACAAGAAATTAAAACTTTATTAATTGAACAGTTACCAATTTATCGGGGATTGTTAGAAAAGATGCAGGCTCTTCAAGTAGCGGATGAAATTCTGGAAAATAGCCAATATCGAATAATCAATATTTGCCAGCAGTTGGAGGAGATCAGCCATGGATAAACGTTTTAAACCATTGACCCCTATTCAACAAATGGAAAAAAGACTATCTGTGCTTGAAACCATCAATAATCATCCAGACTGGTCTTTTTATCAAGTTGCTCGATTTATTCGAACAGAGCTACATTTAACACTGAATGATATGGCTAAAATTACTAAGATTGCGCCACAGACACTGCAAAAAATGGAGCAACCAGGGAGCAATCCTACTTTGAAATCCATGCAGAAATTACTCGATACTTTCGGTTTACAATTACAAATAAAAGTTAAATGATTTTTAATTCTGAGCCATCGGTTTTTCTAAAATCTTATCCGTTTAAGGATACAAAGAGGAAATAAACAGGCTCTAGGTTGTTTTATGATTATTTTTAGACAAACGACTCCAAAACCTTATGTAGCAAGGGTTTTGTCTCTACAGTAATTAATTTGTTTTTGAAAAAATGGAGTAGAGTGTTTGAAATATGAATAATCGAATTCGGTTTCTGTAAGCACAGTAATTTCATCTGCATGTGCTTTATATTCATCTATATTTTCGAGTAATTCATCCTCTGAGAATGGGAGTTTTTTTTGATTTTCAGTGTCGTTCATAGAGTCATATCCTGAGAAGTTATTTAGATCATCATAAACCAGACATTTTTAATGGTGAGAATACAGACACTTTAAATGGTTTCTAACACAAAAAAGGGAGCTTATAGCTCACTGCTGTCCCATAGTTTGATTTAAATAAAAAAACCTGAGTCTGAATCGTTAAAATATAAGTGCGAACCAACACTTTAACGACCAAGGACTCAGGTTTTGTCATATCAGAATACCGTATTTCATCAATTGATTAAACCCATACTCCGACAAGATTTTGAACGTCTTGTTCAAATACATCATGTCGGTCAGAAATTTAGAGCCGCTTCAAGATGGGATCAGTTCATTGCCATACTGATGTCTCAACTTTCCTGCAGACAAAGTCTGCGGGATATTCAATCTAATCTAGAGTGTCAACAAGAAAAGCTGAATGCTCTCGGAGCAAAGTCTATCACCCTCGCAGTACACTGGCTCGAATCAATCAGGAACAGCCTGCAGCCTTGTATGAACAGCTATTTTACACCTTGCTTAAATCTTATGAACACTCAAAAGTAGCTCATAAATTCCGCTTTAAGAATCCCTTATATTCCCTGGATGCCAGCCATATTGATCTGTCATTTTCCTTATGTGAATGGGCCAAAGTGCATGAATCCAAAGCCAGCATGAAACTTAGCGTTGGCTTAAATTACAGCAATACCATTCCTGAATTTGTGGCGCTTGGGGATGGCATTGAAAATGATATGGTACAAGGCAGAGCATTCAAATTTCCTGCTGGCAGTATTGTCGTATTTGACAAAGGATATATTGATTATCAATGGTTTGCCCAATTGACTCATCAAAAGGTCAGTTTTGTCACCCGATTGCGCCCAAAGACAGTTTATCAAGTGAAATCTAGCCGCAGCGTATTAGCATCTAAAGGTATTATTGCGGATGAATGGATTGAATTAAGTAGTGCTTATGCAAAGAAAAGAGGTGCTCCCAAATTATTAAGACGTATAGAATTTTATGATACCGATAAGAACAGGACGTTTGAGTTTCTGAGTAATAACTTTCATCTGGCAGCATTAACGATTGCTGCAATTTATAAAGACCGTTGGAAAGTGGAGCTGTTCTTTAAAGCACTTAAACAGAATTTAAAATTAAAGTCATTTCTAGGCCGAAGCCGTAATGCCATACAAACTCAAATTTGGATCGCGTTAATCGCCTATTTGCTGGTGAGTTTCGCTCAACATCTGGGGAAAGAAGGCTGGACAGTGCAGCGCTTACTCAGAATCATTCAAGTGAATTTGTTTGAAAGAAAAACGTTAAAAGCTTTATTCTCACCCGATAAAATCCCCATTAAACAAGAGGAAGCTTATTTAAGCTTCCTCTTGTGAAAAATTGTGGGACAGCAGTGGCTTATAGCTACCTTTTTTATCGTTACACATTAAATCCTATATGTTTTCCTGTTGGAAGCTCCACATCAATACGGAGCTTACCACCCATTGCCTCAACATACTTTTTCATGGTTGAAATCTTTAAATCATTACCACGATTTTCAATTGCTGAAAGTGATGGCTGTTTTATTCCCAAAGTTTCAGCAAGTTCTTTTTGGGAAATCTCTAACTCTTCTCGAATAAGATGGAGCTGAGTCTCTAACAGTAGCTCATCAGCCATTTTTTTAATACGTGCTTGGCTCTCTGGAGAGCGACTAACCAATAATTCCTGTAAGGTTTTAGCCATTAGATTGTTCTCCTAGGGTTGAGAGATGAAGTTCGTATTGCTGTTCTGCAATGTCCAGCATCTCTTTTATAGAAACGCTTTTTACCGCCTTTATCACCGATGCAAAGCACAATGGCCTGTCGTAATGGATCAAATGCAAAAAAGGCTCTAAGTGGTTTACCTCTATGCTGAACGCGTAGCTCTTTCATATTGGTAAATTTAGAGTCATACACGGTATCCACTAAAGGGCGACCTAAGCTAGGTCCCTGCTGCTGTAGAACGACCAAAGCTGCGAGGACTTTCTCTTGTGTTGATTCATCTTGCTGCTCAAGCCACTCATTAAACAGATCTGTTGTGATGACTGTCCACATATCACAACCAAAATATAGATTATAGTCTATATTTTATAGTGAACTTAGTCAGTTTTCAAATGGTAATAAAAAACCCCGACATCCTGTCGGGGTTTTTCGTGTTTGGTTGCAAGGTATAACTTCTGTCGTACCTAACCATCCTTGTGCTGATCTTTCTTATTCTTGTTGTTTGGAGCTTCCTGCTTTCCTTGACTACATCATAAGAAATAAAGCTTTGATCAGCTAGAAGCAGATTCCTTAAATTACTGTACGTCAAAGCGTACAAAAATGGCTTAAAAATAGCCCCAGAGTTATCCCCATAAATTGTGGATTTTTTTCAGGTTGAAAGCCTTATAGATTGTAGGTGATTTTCTGTTTTGAGTGTTTTTTGAGCAAAAATGTTGGCAAAAAATATCAAAACCGCTCATAAAAAAGCCGACTTGTTTCAAAATCGGCTTTTTGTGCATTTTTAGATTTTTCTGGTTTTATTAAGTATCTGATATTTATATTAATATACAAGTGTATTGCGTATAACCACCATTATGTTAAATAGAATCAAAAAACCTCCAATAAAATCGTTATAGTATTATTATTTATTGAGTAGATAAGAGAATTAAATTAGTGAAATATTCAAATGAAAAAATAGTAAAAGCTCTCTTACTTTCTCCTTTACCACTACTTTTTTTCACAGCAGTCCTGTTTATCGTAATGAATCAGGAATACAGCCTATACTCGATTTTAGTGGTTCTTGTAGGGCACGGTCTTGTCTACTTGGCTTATTGTATTTTGACTGTACCTTTCAGCTTCATATTCTCAATTCTTTTAAATCGTTATAACAGTCTTAATTTATTAACTATCTGTATTGCCTCTATAATTATTGCTACTCCATTTTTTATTCTTTTTGGATGGAGTCACACAGGAGAAATTTCGAAAGAGTGGTGGAAGATGTATACAGATACATGGACTATCTTTATGGCTCTATTTCCTGGCTTATGTTATTGGCTATTTCTGATTAACCTAAAAGATAAGAAATCAAAGAATATTGAATAAACCATTGCATAGAGATTCTTAAATTTCCCTAAAATTAACATAATACACGTTATACGAATTCCCAAGGCATGGCTTCCAGTCATGCTTTTTTTATCAAAAGACTATACCTGAATGATAGCGAGCCAAATCGCATACAATATCTATCATTAGACTTAATGCAATAATTAAATGATAGTATTATCATTAATCTAATAGAATTAAGATTAAATGATAGAAATGAATACACGTATTTATCTACGAGCTTCAACTAAAGATCAAGATGCAGAAAGGGCTTTGCAGATTCTTCAGGATCTAAACCAAAACTTGAATTTGGGTGAAACCATTGTGTACGTGGAAAACTATAGTGGTACGAAGTTAGACCGACCTGAATTGAATAAGCTACTGTCAGAAGCAAATCAAGGTGACACATTGTTAGTTGAAAGTATTGACCGCTTATCACGCCTAACCCAACGAGATTTTCAAGAGCTGAAGCGCAGGATCCAGGAGAAGGGACTTCGTTTAGTCGTAGCAGATCTTCCTACTACCTACCAAATGATTCAAACCAGTGACAGCATTACTCATTCAATCTTGGAACTCATCAACAATATGTTGATTGATCTTCTGGCAACAATGGCCCGCCTAGACAATGAGAAACGTATAGAACGTATTAAGCAGGGCCTGGCACGTTCGGGTTACAAACCAACAGGCAAGAAGGCAAATGAGGCTAAACATAAACGAATAAAAGAATTGCTAGTAGTTGGCAATATGACTAAGGAAGAAATTGCCAAAGCAGTGAATTGTGGAGTTGCAACTGTCTATCGAGTTGCTAAAGTTATCTAAAAGAGGCTTATCTCAACGCGCCCCCAATGGGGCACCGCTGCATTCAGGTTACTTCACATAAGAAATTTTATGTTAAATGATTGTTAGAAATGCCCTTGATCGAGGCATTTTCTATAAAGAATACTAAAAACTAATTAAAGCCAACCAAGTTTCAAAACAAGGCAGTTCTCAGCAATCATATTTTTAAATTATATAACTCCCAACTGAGCTTTTGCTCCAACGATAAGGCTTTCATTTTGAGTTTCTAAGGCAAATAAACCATACATCAAAGGAGAGGCCGCTGCTCTTTCTAAAGTCTGTTCATATAGTTTATTCCAAACTTTACCCCTAGTTTTTCATACTCGATGATTAGAGTTTTGAGGCTTTCTTCTCCAAACAAAGTTACATGCCCAGCAAAATCAATCGCTGGGTCATCTATATGGGCTGTTGACCAATCAATAACGCCTGAAACAGCTCCATCCTTTGAAGCTAGTACATGCCCAGCATATAAATCGCCATGTATAAATTGGGTGAAATCTGCCCATAGAACATCATTATCCAACCATTTTCTGTAGCGGGTTTCCAATTGCTCACTTATACCAATTTCAGATTTTACTAACTGCAAATTGTTTGCTATTTCAGGTCTTAAATCTGAAGGTTTCATAATTTTCAAATCATTTTCCCGAACTTTTTTCAGGAATACTATGGATTTCAAATAAGGTTTTTGCCAAAGATGTTATGTATTTCGGGCTATCTTTGTCCATATTCCAAATTATTTCATAGGTTTCAGCATCCAAATTTAAAACAGGATTATCTTTAAGTATGGGATAAGCCACTAATTCTGTAGATGAAATTCTCCAATCAGGAACCTCTACAGAAAGATGTTTTTTTACCAATTCTAAAATGCGTTTTTCTTTCTTGATTTGTTCCCTCATGCCATCACGACGAGGAATACGCAGCAACCATTGTTGCCCCTTTGTATCAAGAGCAAAAACGACCTTAAAATCAATGCCCATTTCATTGAAATTCATTTTGTCCGTAAGCAACAAGCCGTGTGCTTCAGCAAGTGATTGAATATCTTGAATTGTCATTTTTAATTTCCTTTAAAGAGTTCAATAATTAATGTTCGGATTAGATTGGCTATCATTAACAATCTCTCTCAAAAGTCTTGATGATTTTGTGGTCTTTGATCTCGTAGATAATGTCAGCAATATTATCGACCAATTGCTTGTCATGAGATACGAAGATAATAGTTCCTGCATAGGACTTCATCATTGTTTCTAATGCGGCAATACTTTTAGGTCAAGATAGTTTCCTGGTTCATCCATAAGCAAAATATTATATTTTCCTAAAAGCATTTTGGATAAAAGCAGTTTGATGATTTCACCTCCCGATAAGTCGGATAAGTTTTTTTGAATATCATTCGCTCCGATCCCCATTGAAGCCAATACTGCACGAATTTCCGCAACTGTGTACTCGCACTCTTCCTGCATAAAGGAGAGCACAGATTTATGCGTGTTAAATTTATATCCTGTTTGTGTAAAGTAGCCAATTTCAGCTTTTGGAGATATGGTTAATCCATCAGCACGTTCTGATATCATTTTTAACAAGGACGTTTTCCCTGTTCCATTCGATCCAGTTATAGCGACTTTAGCGCCAAGCGGTATTATAAAGTTAGCGTCATCAAAGATAGTACGGCTACCAAATTTTAAGCTCAGACCATCTGCCGTAATCGGGAACTTATTGTGCAGTTCTAGGGCTGAACTTTGACGAAAACGAATAGAACGCAAATGCTCTGGTGCTTGAATATCTTCTAATGCAGCCAAACGCTTTTCCATACTCTTAGCTGCCTGATACAGTTTTCTTTGCTTGGTGCCAGTCATTTTTGCATGCCCAAGTCGTCCAGCACTTTCGGTAGAGTTTTTGGATTTTTCTCCTTTTTTCTTATTGTCTAATCGATTAGCTTGCTGGCGTTTTTCTTGCACAGCAGATTCTAATCGCTCCCGTTCCTTCATCATCAGCTCATATTCTACGGCTTGGTGTTGTCGCTCTTCTTCTTTTTGACGCAAGTAATCCGAGTAACCACCCCAATATTCCGTAATTTTACCGTCTTTTAACTCCCATATCTTGTCTACAACCATATCAAGAAAATATCGGTCATGACTGATAACAAGTAATGCTCCATCAAATGCTTTAAGTTGACCAATAAGTAGATCTATTCCATTGAGATCAAGGTGGCTGGTTGGTTCATCCGCTAGAATGCCATGTACTTGTTGGGAAAATGCGGCAGCAATTTTTGCACGAGTTTCCTCTCCGCCACTCATTGTGTCGTTTTGTACATTGGAAACACCAAGGCGAGATAACATTGCGGTCTTCGACCGTTTCTATTTCGATTCCGCCCAGTTGGCTGATATGTGCAAAATCACCAAAACGCTGTAATGTCGCTTCGGCTAAAACAATTTCGCCATTAAGTACTTTGAGTAAACTACTCTTTCCTGCTCCGTTATCACCCACAAGACCAATACGGTCATAAGAGTGAATTTCCAATTCATCAATATCCAAAACATCACGCCCAGCATAATCCAAGCGTATGTTTCTCGCTTTAATAATTAAACTCATTTTTATTTACTCCTGTTTAGCTCTTGAAATTTTTTATGCAGCAAACAGGATTTAGGTGAAAACAAAAGCTAGCATCACAGTGTCCTCCCAAAAAAAAAGCTATTCATCCACAGGGTGGACAAATAGCTAGTCAATTAAGTTATAACTGGAAACTATGCACTAAAAGCATACTTATAAATTAAGCATACTTTTACTTTATATATCCGCATATATTCTTAAAGACACAACAAAAGCCCACCATTATAAAATAGTGTCACTATGCAAATAGTTGTGTCTTAACGAATGCGGATAGAATGCATAAACTTACCTAAAAAATAAAATTCAGTTTTATGATAACTTTACTGTTAAAAGAAGTCTAGACAACCTTGTTTTATGCTTGGATATAAGGCTTATTTTAAAAGGTGAATTCAACTCATAAGTGCAACGCTTGATTGGGTTTGGGAGGCAAGCTGCGGTAGCATCTTAGCTTTTCAATCCGGCAAGATTAGAGAAGCACTATGAGAAACTACTCACAGCTCACCCGTGAGCAAAGATACCAGATTTCTGCGCTGTTCAACACAGGCCATTCAGTAACAGAAATTGCTAAAGAAATAGGCAAGCATAAATCGACCATCAGTCGGGAGCTTAGACGCAATGGTAGCAAGCAAACTTACTGCCCAAAACGAGCCAGCAAGCTTGCTAACGTGCGCCATAAACTCAAGCCAAAGTACCGAATCAACCCGTTGATATGGGAAATGATAAAAGAGTTACTTCAGAAAAAATGGAGCCCTGAACAAATCAGTGGCAGGTTAAAGCGTGACCAGGTTTTTAACATAAGCCACGAGACTATTTACCAGTACATTTACGCAGATAAGAAGCACGGTGGTAGTCTGTACAAGTATCTTCGTCGCAAGAAGAAGTATGGCCACCGCATTGGAGGGAAGTCCCCTAGAGGCCAGATACCGCATAGGGTTTCGATTAGTGAGCGTCCCTCTGTTGTGGATAAAAAAGAGCGCATTGGAGACTGGGAAGCAGACACAATAATCGGCAAAGGCCATAAGCAGGCCATAGTTACTTTGGTGGATAGAGTGGCTAAAATAGTTCGTATTGCGAAGGTTGAAAACAAGACCGCTGAGGGCGTTAAAAACGCGATTATAACGCTACTAAGGCCTTACAAAGGGCTGATACATACCATCACGGCGGACAATGGTAAAGAGTTTGCCCAGCACCAAGAAATTGCCCAAAAACTTGATACCGATTTTTACTTTGCCACCCCGTATTCTTCTTGGGAGCGCGGACTAAATGAAAACACAAACGGCCTTATACGGCAGTACTTCCCCAAGGGAACCTCATTTACAGAGCTAACCGACAAAGACATGGAAAAAGTAATGGACGATTTAAATAGTAGACCACGAAAAACGCTTGGCTTTAGAACGCCGAATGAAGTATTTTACGAGCACTTGGTGGCGTTGCACTAATGAGTTGAATCTAGGAAATAATAGTAGTGAAGATTTTCTAAAATTAACATAATACACCTTATACGAAATAAAAATGGGAGCCTTAAGCTCCCATTTTTTAAGTAATTTTTTCAAATAAGGCTTGGGTGAGCATCTAAAATTCGAATCAATGTAGCTGCTGGTCCAGTTGGATAGCGTCGTCCCTGTTCCCAATTTTGCAGGGTACGGGGGCTAATATGTAGACGTGCAGCAAATTCATTTTGGCTCAAGCCAGTTTTTTCACGTACTTCTTTAATATCAGGCAATTCGAGTTCTGTAACTCGGCTTGCTTTAACTTCTTTACGTTTGATAGCTCCAGCTTCTTTGATTGAAGCAACCAAGTCATCAAATAAGTTGTTATCCATGAAATTGCTCCTTCACGAGTTGGTGCAGAATGGCGGTTTCCTTATCTGTTAAATTATCTTTTACTGATTTTGGATAAGCCACTAAGAAAAAGATCTGATCATCCTCGGTGACCCAATAATAAATCACCCGTATCCCACCACTTTTCCCTTTGTTACCTTGAGCACAACGTACTTTGCGAATACCACCGCCATTCTTGATTAGGTCACCTCTATCAGGCTGTACCAAAAGATCTTGCTGAAGTTGACGATATTCCTCATCAGATACAAGGTCTTTAATTTGCTTGGTAAAGATGCTGGTTTCAATAAATAACATGGACTCTTTATACGTCAATGGCGTATTTGAATTTTAGCAGTTTCCATAACAAAAAACGAGAGCTGGTAGATCTCGTTTCGCATAACAGCCATTATGTTAAATTGTAGTAAGAACTTTAATGCGATAGAGCAGAATGTATATGCAAAATAAGCTTGATAACATTATTCAAGAATTAAAAGAACTATCTGGGAATAGTCGTCTAAACATAGAACTACCTGATGATATTTTCATATCTGCTTATGAACGAAAAATAGGTTTTATTTTTCCAAAAGATTATAAAAAAGTTTTGAAAGAGATTAGCAATATCTTTTATGGAACAATTGAATTAGCGTCTCTTACAGATGAGAAAGAATGCTATCGAGGGCTATCTCAGATATTAAATGATGCTAGGGAGCAAGGTCTGCCAGAAGATTGGCTACCTATTTGTGAAGATAATGGTAGTTATTATTGCCTATCTCCTAATCATAAAATTAGATATTGGACAGCAGATGGATATAGCGATGAGCAGTGGGAAGATTTAGCAGATTGGATCAAGCAAGTTTGGATAGATGGAAATTAAGAATTTCTAAAATTAACATAATACACCTTATACGAAATTAAAATGTAACTCCAAAATAGAAATGTCCGGTTTCTCCAAAGTAAAAATGTCCGCTTTTAGAATATGCGCTGTTGCAATTTTCTTAGCGGACGGTTTGATATGTTGGTGTCTATGTCGGATAAAGAACTTAAACGATTGTCGGTCTTGCAAGAAATCTGTGATCAACGCATAACCCAGCCCCAGGCTGCTCAGCTACTTCATATTTCAGAACGTCAGATCAGACGTTTATTGCAAAAATACAAAACTCAAGGTCCAACTGCATTAGCCCATGCTGCACGTGGCCAAATCAGCAATTCCAGGCTTCCTGAAGAGCTCAGACTCAAGTGCCTCAATCTGGTCGCTGAACAATTCCATGGTTTCGGACCCACTTTAGCGCATGAAAAGCTCACCACCGTTCATGGCTTTGATATTTCAGTTGAAACACTGCGTTCCTGGATGATTGCAGCAGATCTGTGGATTCCTCGCGCCAAGCGCCTGAAACGCCCGTATCAGCCTCGTTACAACCGGGATTGCTTTGGTGAACTGATCCAAATTGATGGCTCACACCATGACTGGTTTGAAGGACGCGCTGCTAAGTGCTGTTTGCTGGTGTTTATCGATGATGCGACAGGAAAATTGCAGCATTTACGCTTCTGTGAATCAGAATCAACCTTTGACTATATGATTTCAACACGTTTATATGTCGAACAGCACGGTAAGCCTTTAGCGTTTTACAGCGACAAACATTCAGTCTTTAGAGTGAATCAAAGC
Organism: Acinetobacter towneri; assembly: GCF_017498585.1. Lineage (NCBI taxonomy): Bacteria > Pseudomonadati > Pseudomonadota > Gammaproteobacteria > Moraxellales > Moraxellaceae > Acinetobacter > Acinetobacter towneri. The sequence goes on along the minus strand of NZ_CP071767.1, from coordinate 113,930 downwards.
AGCAAGAAAGACACCAAGATTACCCAGTTTGGACGTGTACTCAGCACCCTCAATATCGATATCATCTTCGCCAATTCACCACAGGCCAAAGGCCGTGTAGAACGGGCGAATAGAACGCTTCAGGACCGTCTGATCAAAGAAATGCGCTTGGAAGGCATCTGTTCGATTGAGCAAGCTAATGCCTGGCTACCCTGCTTCATTGAGCAGTTCAATCAGAAGTTCGCCAAGATGGCTTTTAATCCTAAGAATCTACATCGGCCTATCACTGAAACAGCCGAAGAATTAGATGATATTTTTACTTGGCGTGAACCCCGCAGAGTCACCAATAGCCTGACGATTACTTATGATAAATGCGTATATCTCCTGGAAAACACCGAAGAAAATCAAAGGTTGATCGGTAAGTATCTTGAGTTCCTGGAATACCCGGATGGTACTGTAGCCCTCATGCATGATGGCCGAAAGATCAATTACAGCCTCTTCGATAAATTAAGTCAGCTGAATCAGCGAGAGATTGTTGAGAATAAACGGTTGAGTGCTGTTCTGAATCATATCCAACAACAGCATGAAGAACTGGAACAGCAAAACAAACGTAATCGTTCTCAAAAGATGCCAAGCAGACGTGCACAGAAAACAGCGATTGAACAACGAAATCTAAATCCTGTGCTTGACTTGGAAATGTCCATATAGGACATTTCTATTTGGTTATTAGGTAGGACATTTCTACTTGGGAATAACATAAAAAATGGAGCCTAAAGCTCCATTTTTTAATAACTTTTTTTAAATTGCTAAGCGTAAATTCAGTGCTTTTACAACTTTAATCACAGTATCAAAACTAGGGTTAACATCACCAGAAAGTGCTTTATAAAGACTTTCTCGGCCTAAGCCTGTATCTCGTGATAATTGAGCCATTCCTTTAGCTTTTGCAATGTTACCTAAAGCCTTTGCAATGAATGCGGCATCGCCATTAGATTCTTCAATACATGCTTGTAAGTAAGCCTGCATATCATCCTCTGTTTTAAGATGCTCAGCACTGTCCCATTTGCGAAGTTTAATAGCCATTTATAGCTCCTCCTCTAAATCTTGTGCCAATTGCAGGGCAAGTTTTATATCTTTACTTTGCGTAGACTTATCTCCGCCTGCTAAAAGAATAACAACCCTTTGCCCTTGCTTGCAGTAATAAATCCTATAGCCTGGCCCAAAGAAGAAACGTAATTCAGAAACACCTTCACCGACCGGCTCAGTATCTCCAAAGTTTCCATCTTCAACCCGATCAATTCGGACTTGTATGCGTCTTTTTGCCTGCTGGTCTTTTAACTTGGTGAACCAGTCATCAAAGACTTCAGTGGTATATATTGAGTACATAAGTAGAATGTATCCTATAGGATACATTTATGCAAGAAATAAACTTGATATTTGGGGCTCGAAACGGTGAATTTCGTATAACCGCCATTATGTTAAGTTAATCAAAATTCTTAATGCACCAAAACCTAAAAATTTAAATGGAGTAAAAATGACTTTAAAGGGGTTAGATATTCAAGAAGATTGTATCAAAGCTATTTCTAATGAATCTTTAATATTTGATATTAAGAATAAAGAGTTTTTAGAGGATATAGAAAATCTTTTATTACAGTATTTTCAAAATTTTAGTAATGATTTAAATGGAATTGAGTTTGATAATTTTTCTGTGGAGTTTTGGTTCGATGCAGGACAATTGATTATTTATCCTGAAAAAGATTTATTAGATCGTAAACCCTTTGAATCTGAATATGATTTAGATAGATTAGACCCTTATTTTTATCTAGTTTGTGAAGAATATAGGATATATTTTGATGACTTAATATCTCGAAAAGTAAGCGATCAAGTATCTGAAAAAGAAGCTATTTCTAAAACTAATGACGTAATTGATTGTGTAAGCAAAGCTATAAAAAATATAAATGATGAAAACAATCTTTTAAAGATGTTAGGCAGGCCTAAATTAGAAATAAGATATTTCGGTGTAACGAAAGAAGAACTTTTAGCAAAAGAAATTCTCGTGAAATGAAGTAGATATTTTTGTCGTATTAAGGAAAACTAAAATTAACATAATGGGCGTTATGCGAAGTCAAAAATGGGAGCTTAAGCTCCCATTTTTATTGATGATTTTTTAATTCTTTCAGCATAGCATCCCGTAAAATTTCATTCATTCGTGTTTGATAACCTTTGCCTTGTGCTTTGAACCAAGCAAGTACATCAGCATCTAACCGAATTGAAGTTTGTTGCTTCACTGGGCGGTAAAATTGATTTTGGCGTACAGCACTGCTCCAATCGGTAATTTCAGGAATATCTGATAGATCTAGCTGATCATCAGGAACCGTGCCTTTAGCAAGCAAGCGTTGAATTTCAGCATCTTGCTTCTCACCAAATTTCTCATTCAGCTCTTTGCGTGAGTATCTAACCATGCTCATATTTGTTTCGCTCCGCTTTAGTCACTTGCCTTGCACTAATGATTCGTATGATTTCACAGTCATCTTCATCAAAAATGGTGTGAGCCACCTAAGTTTTCTAATAAAAGATCTAAATACGTATCTTTCATCAATTGAGATTCATTGTTATTCAATATATTGTAGGTTGAAAGTATCAAATGTGAAAGTTGAGGATCAGAACGTAGGGTTGATTCGATAGCAAGTTCGATAGGCTCATTAAATATTCCTTCATAGCTTTTTTTTAACCATGCTGGATCTAAATGCATCATTTTATAAGTGAAGCCGAGAGGATCTGGTGCATTACCATCATGAACTTCTTCAGGTTCAAGCATGAAAGTTTGACCTTGATAGCTATCAATAATTTTTTTTCTACAATTGAATTGTTGATGTCCTAACTCTGTTACCCCTATAAGATAACTTGAGTGTAGATGAGGATCGTATGCAAAGCCTTTGAAGTGGGCATGAATTAGTTCTATACCTGTAGACTTATCCTGTGTGACATTGACCCAATTGCTCATATTTACTTAATTAGTCCTAATGGATTTAGCTTATCAAAAATTATCTAATGAAGAAATTCTAAAATTAACATAATACACCTTATACAAAATGCCCTTGTAAGCCCTTAATCAAGGGCATTTTTAGTCTCTACTTAACATAAAATTTTGGTGGTGCTTCAAAAAGTATGCTGCCTTTAAATGAAGCCATTATTGATGTAAAAGAAAAGAAGGCTAAATCAAAAGCTTTAAAATGGTTTTCAAGCTTTTTTGAAAAATTACAGCTTCTTCTGAAGCTACGCCTAATTCTATGCCTTATTTTGCAATTATTGCCTTCAATACCTACAGTAAAAAATTTACCAATACTTTGCTTACCATTTTTAAAAGCAGTGATGAAACTGTCCCAATGATCACTTGCAATTCGGGTGTAGTGAATATCTAATTGTTTAAGCTTTGTCTTCAATTGTTAGACTGTAGCTAAATCTCGTTTACCCCAAACATAAGCAACAATTTCACCTGTTTCTCGATGATAGGCGTAAATAAGCCATTGTTTATTCTTTTTATTTCCAACAAAATTCCAGAACTCATCTACTTCGAGAGATTCATAATGACTTTGCTGAGGCTGAATTTCATAGGTTGATTCAGTTAAAGTACGTAAAACTTTACCGATACTGATGCGCTCAACTTCAGCAATATCTCGTATACCGCTGCCTCTGACCATCAACTGTAATATTTTACGAGTAATACCTGACTTACATCCTAGATAGCTCAGTGCATGATCACCAATAAACTGACGTTTACAGTCTTTGCACTGATAGTTTTGTTTCCCATCTACTTTGATACCATTTTTCTTTATACTATCACTGAGGCAGGTTGGACATTTGATTGCTAGAGTTATTTGCATTTCTCTATTTTATCAAAATCCAATCGGCTTTTTCTTCAGCATACTTTTTGAAACACTACCAAAAATAGATTAACCTCAAACTTCTAATTCTTATAAATAATGAAAAACACCCAACTTATCTAGCACATCTAAAGACAATTGTTTACGTAGAGCAATATCATCACCAGCTTTCATTTGCATATTTAAAGCAAATGCCACCACTTGCCCATCTGCCTTTTCAACAAAACCCACATACCAACCCACTTGCGGGTCTACAGCCATTCCCCAGCCACTTTTAGCATATAGACGATTCTCCCCTCTGCGCTCTACATACAACATCTCTTTCACTTGTTGCTGAACTTCAGGTTTAAAAGGCAATTGCCCTTGGGCTAAATCATACACAAACTTTACTTCTTGTATAGGTGTAATTGTCAAAGGCCCTTTCAACCAAAATTGATCAACTTCCGTGCCTATTTGCATATTGCCATAACCAATACGTTGCAATTCACTTTGCATTAAGCTTGGACCAATACGACGTGCCAATTCTTGATATACAGGCACTGTAGAGGCTTGCATGGCTTCGCCCAAAGTAAAATCTTTGTCCCATGCTTTAAAAAAACGTGGCTTTCCATCCCACTTAAATATTTCTGTAGATGTTGCTTTATGATTTTCTAAACCAATTAGTGCATTGGCAATTTTAAATGTAGATGCAGGAATATAAGCTGTTTTTGCTCGGTCTAAATGCGTGCCATATTTTTTAATATTTTGACCATCATATGTGACAAACACAGCATCAGCTGAGATTTCATTAAAAAGCGCTTGAACATTCTGATCGATGATTGAGTTATTCACTTGTGGAATTGTACTTGTTTTTGCTCGACTCATACTATGCTCAGCACAAGCCCCAATACTTATGCTTAAGCAAACTAAACTCAATATTTTTAATAATTTCATGATATACAACTTTAAAATTTGGTAGTGTTTCAAAAAGTATGCTGAAGAAAAAGCCGATTGGATTTTGATAAAATAGAGAAATGCAAATAACTCTAGCAATCAAATGTCCAACCTGCCTCAGTGATAGTATAAAGAAAAATGGTATCAAAGTAGATGGGAAACAAAACTATCAGTGCAAAGACTGTAAACGTCAGTTTATTGGTGATCATGCACTGAGCTATCTAGGATGTAAGTCAGGTATTACTCGTAAAATATTACAGTTGATGGTCAGAGGCAGCGGTATACGAGATATTGCTGAAGTTGAGCGCATCAGTATCGGTAAAGTTTTACGTACTTTAACTGAATCAACCTATGAAATTCAGCCTCAGCAAAGTCATTATGAATCTCTCGAAGTAGATGAGTTCTGGAATTTTGTTGGAAATAAAAAGAATAAACAATGGCTTATTTTTGTTCAAAAGTCATATTTTACCTCGGAGAAACCGGACATTTTTATTGGTGAGAATATAGACACTTTAAATGGGTTCTAACACTCTCTGTTATTCCCAAGTAGAAATGTCCTACCTAATAACCAAATAGAAATGTCCTATATGGACATTTCCAAGTCAAGCACAGGATTTAGATTTCGTTGTTCAATCGCTGTTTTCTGTGCACGTCTGCTTGGCATCTTTTGAGAACGATTACGTTTGTTTTGCTGTTCCAGTTCTTCATGCTGTTGTTGGATATGATTCAGAACAGCACTCAACCGTTTATTCTCAACAATCTCTCGCTGATTCAGCTGACTTAATTTATCGAAGAGGCTGTAATTGATCTTTCGGCCATCATGCATGAGGGCTACAGTACCATCCGGGTATTCCAGGAACTCAAGATACTTACCGATCAACCTTTGATTTTCTTCGGTGTTTTCCAGGAGATATACGCATTTATCATAAGTAATCGTCAGGCTATTGGTGACTCTGCGGGGTTCACGCCAAGTAAAAATATCATCTAATTCTTCGGCTGTTTCAGTGATAGGCCGATGTAGATTCTTAGGATTAAAAGCCATCTTGGCGAACTTCTGATTGAACTGCTCAATGAAGCAGGGTAGCCAGGCATTAGCTTGCTCAATCGAACAGATGCCTTCCAAGCGCATTTCTTTGATCAGACGGTCCTGAAGCGTTCTATTCGCCCGTTCTACACGGCCTTTGGCCTGTGGTGAATTGGCGAAGATGATATCGATATTGAGGGTGCTGAGTACACGTCCAAACTGGGTAATCTTGGTGTCTTTCTTGCTGCTTTGATTCACTCTAAAGACTGAATGTTTGTCGCTGTAAAACGCTAAAGGCTTACCGTGCTGTTCGACATATAAACGTGTTGAAATCATATAGTCAAAGGTTGATTCTGATTCACAGAAGCGTAAATGCTGCAATTTTCCTGTCGCATCATCGATAAACACCAGCAAACAGCACTTAGCAGCGCGTCCTTCAAACCAGTCATGGTGTGAGCCATCAATTTGGATCAGTTCACCAAAGCAATCCCGGTTGTAACGAGGCTGATACGGGCGTTTCAGGCGCTTGGCGCGAGGAATCCACAGATCTGCTGCAATCATCCAGGAACGCAGTGTTTCAACTGAAATATCAAAGCCATGAACGGTGGTGAGCTTTTCATGCGCTAAAGTGGGTCCGAAACCATGGAATTGTTCAGCGACCAGATTGAGGCACTTGAGTCTGAGCTCTTCAGGAAGCCTGGAATTGCTGATTTGGCCACGTGCAGCATGGGCTAATGCAGTTGGACCTTGAGTTTTGTATTTTTGCAATAAACGTCTGATCTGACGTTCTGAAATATGAAGTAGCTGAGCAGCCTGGGGCTGGGTTATGCGTTGATCACAGATTTCTTGCAAGACCGACAATCGTTTAAGTTCTTTATCCGACATAGACACCAACATATCAAACCGTCCGCTAAGAAAATTGCAACAGCGCATATTCTAAAAGCGGACATTTTTACTTTGGAGAAACCGGACATTTCTATTTTGGAGTTACAACTCTCGTTTCGTATAACAGCCATTATGTTAAATGAATGATAATTGACATTTTGTTCATTAATACTGATATGCAACGAATTTTATTATATGTCACCCCTCAATTACAAATATAAATGACTGCTCGTCTAATCATCTCCATTACACAATTAAATGTTAAAATGCATAGCTACTTCATCTAAGATAAAATATATGTATCCAAATCTACAGCACAGCTTCGAAAACAGCGTCATTCTCGTTGTAGAAGATGATTATGATATTGGTGACATTCTTGAAAAATACATAAAAAATGAAAACATGCAGGTCATCCGTGCATTGGATGGACAACAAGCTTTAGAGTGCCTAAAAGCCAACTCTATCGACCTGATTCTCCTTGATATTAAATTACCCAAACTAAATGGCTGGGAAATTCTACAAATCATCCGTCAAACAAGTCATTTACCTGTCATTATGCTGACTGCCTTAGATGATCAAGTGAATAAGATCATGGGGCTAAAAATGGGTGCTGATGACTTTATTATTAAGCCATTTAACCCAAACGAAGTGATTGCACGAATACAAGCCGTACTTAGACGAAGTACAAGCCAAAATATGGAAATAACTAATATTATTCGTTATAGAAATATTGAAATTAATCCAGATCATCATCAAGTTTACATTTCAAATGGTCAAAGAAATCAGTTGCTCAACCTTACGTTAACTGAGTATAAGATACTGTTTTTGATGGCAAAAACACCGAATAAAGTCTTTACACGTAATGAATTGATCCAAAACTGTATGCCTGAAAGTGATGCTTTAGATCGCACTGTAGATAGCCATATCAGCAAATTACGCAAAAAACTTGAAGAAAATGATGTAAATGGCTTATTAATCAATGTCCGTGGCGTGGGGTATCGCTTAGATCAAAATCATGAAATTTAACTTTTTTAAAAATTCTGTTGGAATTAACTTCCAGTTTATTATCATGATGAGCCTATTCAATTTAGGCATTACGCTGTTATCTTTCATGATTGGCTATTTTGTTTATAGCTGGGCGATAAAAATAGGTTTTCTAAATACACAAGTTATTAATTCAAATGAATTTTCAGTTACCTCCGTTGACTTTATCTGGCTGTTTTTAGTGCTATTAACAGGCTTTTTTCTTTCTACTATCCTCGCCTTTAAATATGGAAAACGCTATACACAGCCAATTAGTGATTTAGCAGATGTTATTCAACAAATTCAACAAGGCAATTTAGCACTCAGAATTAAACAGCCACATCATGATATTCCACATGAAATCAAGTCTCTTATTGAGAACTTCAATGAAATGGCAAACCAACTTGAAGTATCAGTTAAGAATTCAACTGTTTGGAATGCTGCAATTGCACATGAATTACGAACACCTGTGACAATATTACAAGGTCGCTTGCAAGGTATTGTCGATGGTATATTTATTGCCGATAAAGCTTTACACCTAAGCTTATTGAACCAAGTCGAAGGCTTATCTTACCTTGTGGAAGATTTACGGACACTGACACTTATTGAAAATAAACAATTACGATTAGAACTAGAAAAGACCAATTTAAAAAATAGTATTGAAAAATGTCTGCAGATGTTTAATGAACGGTTTCATGTTAAAGGTTTAACTATTGTTTTAAATTTGACGGATAAATTGGTTTGCGTTGATATAAGAAGGATGGAACAGGTCTTTATTGCATTGTTCTCTAACTTTCTAAGATATTCGAATGCTGGAAAAATAAATATTACATCTGTAACCACAGCAGAACATTGGGTATTGACGTTTGAAGATGAAGGTCCTGGTATTGATGAATCGCATCTTAAACACCTGTTCAAACCCTTCTATCGACTGGAAGACTCTAGATCATGTCTAGATGGCGGTACTGGATTAGGCTTGGCAGTGATTGATGCAATTATTGAAGCACACCAAGGTCATATTTATTATTCTAAATCCAAAAACTTAGGTGGCAGCTGTTTTACTATTCAACTAAATCGTAAGACATCAACTCATTTATAATGTGTTAAGTTCAGATTAATACGGCTTAATTTAAACCATAAATTTAAGATAAATTGATGTCTGAACTTAACCATTCTGTTTGATGATCCTCAAATAAATTTCATCACAATGAATTCTCATCTCGATATTTAGCTAGCATAAAAAATACCACAATGGAGAGTATCCCGATGATAATCCCTGCTGTTAATAATAAATTAACATGAGCTGAACTGAAGGCAATTTTACCTGCGTTAATCAATGCTGTACCTTGTTCAACGGGTAACTGGCTCGCCACTAAATAGGTATCACCAATCGAAAGTCTGGCTTTTTCTGCTAAAACAGCAGTTAAATCTGACGGCACTTGAAGATGACTGCCAAATATATAGGCCATGAAAACACCAAATAAAGTAATACCTAGTCCTGTACCCAGTTCATAACCTGTACTTTCAAGTGAACCTGCCGCACCGCCCTTTTCTGCAGGTACTGAGCCCATGATCGCAATGGATGAAGCTGTTAAACCAATACTCAGTGTTAATCCAATCGAAGCTAAAATAAAGGGAACGATGATTCCCGGATGATGAAAATCTGAATAACTCAAACTGACCAACGCAATTGCTGCCAATATTAATGACATGGTCGCAACCAGACGGAGTCCAAATTTATTGGATAAAAAACCAGCAATAGGCCCGCCAATAGCGGCCGCAACCATAATCGGAACCATAAAAAGACCGGCTTGCAGCGGTGTTAAACGAATGACATATTGCAGCTCCATTGCCAAAGTTAACTCAACCCCTGCCAAAGCGCCTGCAGCAACCATTGCCATAATAATGCCGGCTAAAATAGCAGGACGTGAAAATAGCGAAAGATCTAGCATCGGCTGAGGAGAATTCAGCTGTTTGCGTACAAATATGGTTAATAAGCCGATAGATAAAACGACCAAAGGCAAGACAATCAACAACGACTGTTTACCGCCTAAGCCTGCTTTTAGTGCATATACAAACGAAATCAAACCGACAATCAGCAATAGCGCTTGACCAAATGCCCAATGTCCAGGGGTTATAGCTTCTTTTCGGGACAATAAGAAATAGCACATTGGTGCGACAACCAGCATGATTGGGACGTTAATCAGGAAAACTGAACCCCACCAGAAATATTCTAACAATCCCCCACCAATGAGCGGTCCAATGGCGGCACCGGCTGATCCGATTGTGCCCCAAATACCCAGCGCAATGGCACGTTCGCGACTGTCTTCGAAGGTTCTGCGAATAATACCCAATACACAGGGCATAATCATGGCACCGCCTAATGCTAATAAAGCACGTGCGGCAATCAGCATAGAAGCCGTTTGGGAAAATGCCGCAAGGACTGAGGCAATTCCAAATATAACCAAGCCAATCAGCAGAATCTTACGATTGCCGACACGATCAGCCAAAGTTCCCATCGGAACTAAAAGTCCAGCCATAAGTAATGGATAAATATCAATAATCCATAAGACTTGGTTACTTGTGGCACTCAGCGATTGGGTTAATGAGGGAACCGCAACATGCAGTACAGTCATATCAATCACAATCGGCAGAAATGCAAGCACGACAGCGAGCAATATCCACCAGCGTTTCGGATCAAGATTGGTAGCTTTCATGATTAAACCTATATTGATGGTTTATTAAATCAATTCTGAAATAAAGATGTAAATGAAAGATTTGTTGTGGGCTAAACTCGTTAACCCACAGCTTTTATTCTCAGTTTTGATGCTTAATGTGCCGCTTTACGTTTCGAGAATTTCTCAACCATGCTCATGACGACAATAAAGAAAATCGGTACAAAAATAACAGCTAGAATTGTTGCGCTGATCATGCCGCCAAAGACGCCTGTACCAATCGCTTTTTGAGTTTCAGAACTAGCGCCACTGGCAATGACTAAAGGAATAACGCCACAGGTAAATGCCAAAGATGTCATTAGGATTGGACGTAAGCGCAATTTAGCGGCTGCAACGGTTGCCTCCACTAAACCCATTCCTTCTTCTCTTAGTGCTTTTGCAAACTCAACAATCAAAATAGCATTCTTTGCAGATAGACCAATAATCGTGATCATGCCGACCTTAAAGAAAATATCATTTGGCATACCACGTAACATTACTGCTAAAAAGGCGCCAATCAACCCTAGAGGGACAACTAGCATCACAGAGAATGGAATTGACCAGCTTTCATAAAGCGCTGCCAAGACAAGGAAAACGACTAACATCGACAACAGTAATAAAAACAAGGTTTGTGATTCCGACTGTTTTTCTTCTAGAGAAATCCCAGTCCACTCATAACCCACACCTTTCGGAAGTTGTTCAATCAAATTTTCCATCTCAGTCATGGCTTGTCCTGAAGATATACCTGCTGCTGGACTGCCAGAAATACTCAATGATGGACGACCGTTGTAACGATTGTATTGTTGTGGGGAATGTTGCCAAATTGGAGTAATTATTTCAGACATTGAAACCAATTTACCGCTTTGACTGTTCACCTTAATCTGAAGAATATCTTCAATACTCATGCGTGATTTGGCATCAAGTTGCACAATGACTTGCTGCATACGGTCATGATTTGGAAAATCATTGATATACATCGAACCCATTGAGGTTGAAATAATATCGGTCACATCACTGAAATTAACACCTAATGCCTGCAATTTATCTCTATCAATTTTAAGCTGTACAGAACTGCCATCTGGCAAACCTTCAGGATAGACCTCCGCCACGATTTTACTTTGTGCTGCTAATGCTAAAAGCTGATCTTGTGCTTCTCTTAAAGCAGGCATGCCAATATTGCCACGATCTAATAATCTCAGTGAAAAACCAGATGAGTTACCCAATTCATCAATTGCTGGTGGTAACACAGACATGGTTTGACCTTCTGAACTTTCAGCCATCGCTATATTGGCATTATTCACGACTTCTTGTGCCGTAATAGTACGCTCTTCGAATGGCAATAGATTGGTAAAATACATCGCTGTATTCTGACCAGATCCACTAAAACCAAAACCTAAGACCGCCATATTGTCTTTAATCCCCGTTTCTTGGTCTAAATAATTTTGAAACTCAGCAACGACTTTACGGGTACGTTCTTGAGTTGCATCCGCAGGAAGTTGAATCGAAGTCATAAACCACCCCTGATCTTCTTCTGGCATAAACGCAGTCGGAACGTGTTTAAAACTAAAAATCAGCACAATGACAATGCCTAAGAAACATAACATTGCGAGGGTTTTATGTTTAATTACTTTAAATAAACTGCGTTCATAGCGATTGTTCAGCTTCTCAAAACTGCGATCAAACGATGCAAAAACACCCTTTTTCTGATGGTCTTGATCAATCGGTTTTAACATCGTTGCACATAACGCAGGGGTTAATGTCAGTGCAAGGAAAGCTGAGAATAAAATTGAAACCGACATGGTAATGGTGAACTGACGATAGATAATCCCCACTGAGCCTGACGCCAATGCCATCGGCAAGAATACAGCGGCTAACACTAAGGTGATGCCAATAATCGGATTGGTAATTTCCTTCATGGCTTTAGATGTGGCTTCAACTGGAGATAAGCCTTCTGTCGCCATAATGCGTTCAACATTCTCAATGACCACAATCGCATCATCGACAATAATCCCGATCGCAAGCACCATACCGAACATGGTCAGCACATTAATCGAAAAACCAGCAAGCAGCATGACTGAGAATGTGCCAAGCAATGCAATCGGTGCAACAATCGCCGGAATTAAGGTGTATCGAACATTGTGTAAAAAGATAAACATGACAATAAAAACTAATGCCATAGCTTCAAGCAATGTCATGATTACTTTTTCAATCGAGATTTTTACAAAAGGTGCAGTGTCGTAAGGTATAGAGAATTTCATACCATCAGGCAGTGCTGAACCTAACTGTTCAATTTTCGCTTTAACACCTTCTGCAGTCTTGACAGCGTTGGCACCAGGACTCATTTGTATCGCCACAGCTGTAGAGGCTTTGCCATTTTCTAAAATCGCAAAGTTATACATCTGTGCCCCGATTTCGACACGAGCGACATCCGACAGTCGAACATTGGCGCCATTTTGTTGAGCACGTAAACTAATTTTCTTGAATTGCTCTACAGTTTCTAATTGACCTTGAGCAGTTAAAGGAATAGTAATTTGTTGCCCCGTCAAAGCAGGAACATCACCAATACGACCTGGTGATATCGGCAAGTTTTGGTTTTGGATGGCTGTATTCACATCTTGAATACTCAATCCATAAGAAACCAAACGATCTGGATCGACCCAAATCCGCATGGCTTTTTCAGCACCAAAATTTTGGACTTTACCAACACCGTCAACCCGCTTTAATTCTTCAATCACATAGCGAGTCATATAGTCACTGACATCAATTTCACTATATTTGCCATTCGGTGAACTTAAGCCCACCATCATTAAAAAACCAGACGACGCAGCATCGACCATCAGCCCTTGTTGTCGCACTGTTTGAGGTAAGCGTGACTCAATGGCTTTAATTTTGTTTTGCACATCAATTTGTGCAAGTTCTACATCTGTACCTGGTTTAAATGTTGCGGTGATTGTTGCTGTTCCAGAACTATCTGAACTTGAACTGTAATAAAGTAAGTTTTTGACACCTGACATTTCCCGCTCAATCAAGGTCACAACACTATCATTCAATGTTTTTGGCGTAGCACCTGGATAGATTGCCGTAATACTAATCTGTGGTGGCGCAACACTTGGGAATCGTGCAATAGGTAACTTGGGGATGCTTAGTACACCCAACAGAATAATAAATAAAGCAATCACCCATGCAAAAATAGGACGCCTAATGAAAAATTGGGACATTATTGCTGTCCTCCATTTTCCTTAATATTTGTAGGTTGCCACTGCTTAATTTTTAATTTTTGCTCAGGCTGTATACGATCAGCCCCTTCAACAATGACTTTCTCACCTGCTTGTAACCCTTGTTTGATCACATAGTTATTTTGATAACGTTGACCAAGCTGAACAGGCTTGCTTTGCGCTAAACCTTTTTGATTAACAATCGTAACATTGGCTTTACCACTAATATCATGTTGAATCGCTTGTTCTGGAACTAGGAGCGCATTTTCAACTTGAGCTCGGCTCATATTGACTCGAACATACATGCCTGGCAAAAGTTTTTGATTTTCATTATTGGCTAAAATACGGATTGTGACATCACCCGTATCAGGATCAACTTTAGTATCCGAAAATAGGATTTCACCTGTAACGTTATAAGGTTTACCCTGACTATTTAGGATTTCAACCGTATGTTTGGTATTTGACACGTCACCTTGCTGTAAAGCTTCCTGTAGTTTTTCATAATCACTAATTGATTGCTTTACATCAACATAGACTTTATTAATCTGTTGTATTACGGCCATTGCATTAGTATCACCTTGACCAACTAATGCACCCTCAGTCACTAAGATTTCACCAATCGTTCCCGAGATAGGGGCTGTAACAGTCGCATATTTAAGATTAAGTTGTTGTCTGCTTAACATGGCTTGCATTTGCGCCACATCGGCTTTTGCTTTTTGATAATCTGCTTCGGTATTGTTGTATTCCTGCTGACTAACCGCATTTACTTTTACTAATTCAGTGTAGCGTTTTAACAGCACCTGCAAACGTGTCACCTCAGCTTGTGCACGGTTTAAAGTGGCTTGATTGCTTTTTACATCTGCCTGAAATATTTCAGAATTCAATTTAAAAAGCGGTTGACCTGCTTGCACATAAGAGCCTTGCTTAAAAAGTACTTTATCAACAATTCCACCTACTTGCGGGCGAATTTCAGCAATACGGTAAGCGACAACACGGCCTGGAAGATTTTCAATTAAATTCATGGAATGCGGTAATACCGTGATGGTACTGACAACCGCTGGTGGCATTTCTGTTGGGGACTGTTCAGCATCTTTGGCTTGTGTACAGCCGATTAAAAGTACAGTTGTAATAAGTATTGAACCTATTAAATGATAATGTGTTGACATGCTTTTTCAGAGGGGGGGTTTTAGATACTACTATTTTGAAATAGCAGTGTTTATGAATTGCTGATGTTGTGTGGAGATTGTGTGGAGATTGTGTGGAGAGATTAAAAGATTTATTTTTTAATGACACGCTTAAACAGCGTGGCTTGTAAATTAGTATAAATAATTTTGTTGTTCTACAATTTTGATCGTATCTTAGTTTTTTCTCATAGTTCATGAACTTTAAAATTCTAAACCAAGACTAATATTTATATAAGCAATTGAAAATACAATACATAGTTTCTTTATACACTTATGAAGTGAACTTTAGGTGAACATAAGTTAAATAGAAATTTTTAATTAGTTCAGCACAAACGTACAATCTTTAAGGCCTATAACTCGATACCGTTCTCTCTTTGATGTTTATTGCTATCTAATTGAGTGAACTCTGTGGAAATATTTCTTTATACATTAAGCGTTATGTATAGCCCAGGCCCTGTAAATTTTATGGGGCTAAATTCTGGCCTTACAGGTCAATTAAAAAAGACTATAGGATTTTACCTAGGCATTGGTTTCGCCATGTTGATCTTATTCGTATTGTTTGGCTATATAGGTGAAGCTGTTATTCCACATGGATTGATTCATTATATTGCTTTAGCGGGTGCAATTTATACATTCTACTTGGCTATAAAAATGATTAGGGCGAATGTAGAAACAACTCAACAGCAAGAAAGCCATCTAACATTCTTAAATGGCTTATTTATTCAGTTATTAAATCCAAAAGCCATTCTCGTCATTCTACCTGTTACGACAATTATGTACCCTGCAGCCAAAATCACAGGAATCATGATCTTGATAGTTTCTTTACTGATTTCACTTGGTGCTGTTGGCGCACCATTCACCTATGCTCTGGTTGGAAAAGTATTAGGCAACAAAATTGCTAATCCTATCTGGTTTAATCGGCTAAATAAGCTGATGGGTATACTCTTGATTTTATCAGGGCTTTTTATGTTCAAAGATTTTCTTAATGGAATAAATCTGCTGTAGGACAAATTAGCCGTTCAAATCGAACGGCTATCTTTTAATATTTATCATTTTCCATTGAGTGGGAGTTAAACCAAATGTTTTTATAAAATGTCTGGTCATATGACTCTGATCAAAAAAGCCTGCATTTAAAGCAGCATTAACAATAGACTCCCCTTGAGCAAGGTAGAACTTAACTGTTTCTAAGCGACGCATGATCATATAACGGTGTGGGCTAGTTCCAAATAATAATCGGAAATCACGAGAAAGGCTCCAGCGGTCACGATCAGCATGTTTCTCTAAATCTGACAAACTTAAGTTTTCATGTGGATACGCCAAAATACACTCACGCGCTCTCTCTGCTGCCTTGTAGTCAAATTTTTTGTTTTGGTTAGATGAAGTATCTGAAATTTCACACTGTGTAGTTGCCAAATCAAATAGAGCATCTTCCTCTTCTAGGGTATCCATATAATTATTTATATTATTTAGAAAGCTATCCATTGCCCTAAACAGGCGAATATCATTACTTAAGCCATGTCTGATAAAAGGCAAAGGTTTACCCTTTAAAATGGTTTGGATCATCGCTGGTTCGATGTAAATCATTCTATAGCGATAGCCATCTAATGTTCCTGATTCACCATCATGCTTTTCATCCGGGTGTAGAACCATAGTCATGCCTGGCAAGCTATGTTGCAATGTACCTTTGTAATGAAAGTTTTGAACTCCGGAAAGAGTCCTGCCAATAGCATAAGTATCATGTCGGTGAGGTTTATAAGCATAATTGGAAAGAAATGCTTCAATTCTTTCTAATTTATGATTTTGAGTGGGGGATCTCACAATCCAATTATTTCCACTGGAGAAATCAGGCATAATTGATGGCCAATTTTTCGTAGATTCTATTGTAGATTATTTTTCACTTTTCCTAAAATTAACATAATACACGTTATACGAAGTTGAAATGAAAAATGGAGCTTAAAGCTCCCTTTTTTACTAGTTTTTTTTAAATTGCTAAGCGTAAATTCAGTGCTTTTACGACTTTAATAACAGTATCAAAGCTTGGATTTACATCGCCAGAAAGTGCTTTATAAAGACTTTCTCGACCTAAACCAGTGTCTCTTGATAATTGAGCCATTCCTTTAGCTTTAGCAATATTACCTAAAGCTTTTGCAATGAATGCCGCATCACCATTAGATTCATCGATACAGGCTTGTAGGTAAGCTTGCATATCTTCTTCTGTTTTAAGATGTTCAGCACTGTCCCATTTGCGAAGTTTGATAGCCATTTACAGCTCCTCCTCTAAATCTTGTGCTAATTGTAGGGCAAGTTTTATATCTTTACTTTGCGTAGACTTGTCTCCGCCTGCTAAAAGAATAACGACCCTTTGCCCTTGCTTACAGTAATAGATCCTGTAGCCAGGTCCAAAGAAGAAACGTAATTCAGAAACACCTTCACCTACTGGTTCAGTATCTCCAAAGTTTCCATCTTCAACCCGATCAATTCGGACTTGTATACGTCTTTTTGCCTGCAGGTCTTTTAACTTAGTAAACCAGTCATCAAAGACTTCAGTGGTATATATTGAGTACATAAGAGTAATGTATCCTATAGGATACATTCATGCAAGAAATAAACTTGAATGTATGGGGCTACAACAGAATTTCGTATAACCACCATTATGTTAAATAGATAGCAGTTGGGAGATTATTTATTCTTTCAATAGACAAAAACTTGCGGAATTTTTCTTAATTTGTAATCCTTGCGGCCAAGGGTGTCTAGCGTAGCTAAGACAGGTATTCGTTATAGTCGGGCCGCTATAATACGGATGACGAGTGCCTGTATGTTTAACCTAAATATCTTTAACAAGATCTCTAGCGAAGTATTGACCATCAAAAATGATCTTGAGCTGAATTCTGAAAATCAACTGATAACTAAGTATAAGACTTCTACTTCTGAAGATTATAAACAGGCTATTGTTTTGATTTTTAAAGAACGTGGCTATACACGTTTGGAAATAGGTCAATTACTTGGGGAGCCAAAAGCTTCATAAAATACCGATTAAACAAAGCTTGGATATAACATCCAGGCTTTATAAAAAAGTACCTAGCTGTTACCCTTGTCCTGATTTTTTTACTCTAAAACGTTCTTTCATCTTATGACACTTACGCCACCTTAAGTTTATTTATCGTCTTAAATCTGTAAATAACTCATCACTGTCTAGTGATGTGGTGTAGTCGTTTGTGTGTTGTATATATCACATCACTAGCCTATCTGAAAAATTAAAAAACAGGCTATGTTTATGTTATCTAATGTCCGAGAACAGTGGTTCTCTAACATCCGTGGGGATGTACTTGCCGGATTAGTCGTCGGTCTTGCACTCATCCCTGAAGCCATCGCATTTTCAATTATTGCAGGTGTAGATCCTAAAGTTGGTCTATACGCATCCTTCTGTATTGCCGTCGTGATTTCTTTCGTAGGTGGTCGTCCTGCCATGATTTCAGCAGCCACTGGTGCAATGGCGCTGCTTATGGTCACATTGGTCAAAGAGCATGGGCTTGAATATCTGCTGGCAGCAACAATTTTGACAGGCGTGATTCAAATATTGGCAGGCTATTTAAAGCTCGCCAAGTTAATGCGGTTTGTATCTAAATCTGTGGTTATTGGATTCGTAAATGCGTTAGCGATCTTAATTTTCATGGCTCAATTGCCTGAACTGATTAATGTGACCTGGCATGTATATGCTTTTGTTGCTTTAGGTTTAGCAATTATTTATCTATTCCCTCTGGTTCCCAAATTAGGAAAATTACTCCCTTCTCCACTAGTCTGCATCATTGCAATCACATTATTGGCAATCGCTTTAGGAATTGATGTACGGACCGTGGGCGATATGGGGTCTTTACCTGACACACTTCCAATGTTCTTGATTCCAGATATTCCTTTGAATATTGAAACATTGATGATTATTTTGCCTTATTCAGTCGCACTGGCGGCTGTAGGTTTACTTGAATCGATGATGACAGCAACTATCGTGGATGAAATGACTGATACGCCAAGTGATAAATATCAGGAATGTAAGGGACAAGGGATTGCGAATATTGCTTCTGGCTTTATGGGTGGCATGGCCGGTTGTGCAATGATTGGTCAATCTATGATTAACGTAAAATCAGGTGGCCTTACACGCTTATCAACATTCTCTGCGGGCATTTTTCTTCTTATTCTGGTTGTATTTATCAGCGACTGGCTCAAAGTGATTCCAATGGCTGCATTGGTAGCGGTAATGATAATGGTCTCTATCAGTACCTTTGAATGGAGTTCTGTCACTCAGTTAAAAGATAATCCTAAGAGTAGTAATATCGTCATGATTGCGACGGTGATTGTAGTTGTTGCTACGCATAACCTGGCTTTGGGTGTGTTAACAGGCGTATTACTTTCAGCCTTGTTCCTGGCGAATAAACTTGAAAATGATATCCAGGTGACAGCATCTTTTGAAGGAATGGCCCGTTTATATGAGTTGAGAGGTCAGATCTTCTTTAGTTCTTCTGAAAAATTCATGCAAGGTTTTGACTTTAAAGAGGATGTAAAGGAGGTGATTATTGATTTGACCCATTCTCACATTTGGGATGTAACATCAGTCGCCATGCTTGATTCTGTTGTAAATAAATTTCAAAAGAATGGTGCGAATGTCACAGTACGTGGTCTAAATGAAGCCAGTTCGATCATGATTGATAAGTATGGGACACATGCCAGAATTTAAGTTTTAAAAATTCTATATTTATATAGAATTTCTAAAATTAACATAATACACCTTATACGAATCTAAAAATGGGAGCCTTTAGCTCCCATTTTTACTATATTTTTAAAGTTTTAAGCGTGTTGTACTGTGAGTTTTAAGCCTAAAGCATTTACTACACGATTAATCGTATCAAAACGTGGTGCTGAATCCTGACGTAGGGCTTTGTAGAGTGCTTCACGCCCAATCCCTGCTTCTTTAGCGATTTGAGTCATGCCACGAGCTTTAGCAATAACACCAAGTGCATGGGCTAATTCAGCTGGATCATTTTCTTCAAGAACCATATTGAGATACATCACAATGTCTTCTTCAGTTTTGAGCGACTCAGCCATATCAAAACTTGGTAAATCAGCGACTTTAACCATTTTAATCCTCCAATGTTTTCGATAGTTTGACTGCCCGATCGATGTCTTGTTGTTGAGTTGATTTATCTCCACCACCAAGCATTACAATCACAACGTCACCATGTTGGATGTAATACATCCTCCATCCAGAACCGAAGAATTCTCTCATTTCCCAAACGCCATCTTGGAGAGGTTTAATGTCTCCCCAGTTTCCACGTTGAACCTTATCTAATCGACGATTCAGGCGGATACGGGTCATATTGTCTTTAATGCCATCCAACCATTCATCAAATTCTGGAAGACGTTTAATTTCAATCATGAGGATTCCTTATCTTCTCACTATATTGTATTCGATCGAATACAATATGCAAGTAATTTATACGAACATCCATTAATTTCGTATAACACCATTATGTTAAATACATAATTTTTTTGGTTAAAATTTAAACTTTTTTACTGTTTTTCAGGCAAGATGCATATTTTTTTGAAGCCATACTTTCCTTGTCAGATGTTCAAACATTTTAAGGAGAAAGCAATGACACAAACAGCGAATGATCAACGTGCTACAGTAAAAAATCCTAATAATATTCAACATGCGCAGAATCAGGACAACCGTAGCCGACAATTGAATCCTAATCATAAACCTACGAAATCTAAATAAGGATGAAAACTATGAGCACAGCAGGTTGGCCTAGTACTACTGGAAATCCATCAGGTGGTGGCCGAGACAATAATCCACCTCGTAAATAAAAATTTATTTATCTTGTAATATCAATTCAGAAGGCCAAAGATATTGGCCTTCTGAAGGATATTTCTTCAGGAAGGCTTCCCATATCACGATAAAATCTTCTGATGTAGCTAACGTAGAAACGCTGGCTGTTTTTTGAAAATGTTTATAATAAAAGTCTTGCCAAAAATATATTAACCATAGGCCAGCTATGGCATTAATACTTTCAAACCACTTATCTTCTGGAAGTTCATTTTTCAGGAATAAATAATTCTCTTCTGAGACTTGTTCATAAATTTCATCATTTTTAAACTCACCATAAGGTAGACCTAGGAACTCATAGACTTCATTCAAGTAGCATAGTCTTCTGTTTTCTCTAACTTTTTTAATTAGTTGTATAAATTCTTTAATTTGTTCATCTTCGAGAGAAGGATCTAACCATTGCTCAAAACCATTAGTTGGAGGAATAGTCTTCAGAATCTCGACTTTATGTCCTTTTGTTGCTTCAAACTTTGCATTTATCTTTAAGATAAATAAAAGAAAATCTGTAAAAGTTTTTGATGGGAAGTATGGTCGTTTATTTTTAAACTTAAACTTTAATGCTTGGTTTAGTGAGATTGATTGGAATCCCCACTTCTTAGAAATTAAATGATCTAAGTGAATTAAAATTAGCAGTATATTGACGCCAGAATTTCTAAGCATCTCATGACTAATAATATTCTTTAAATCACCGTTAAAGCTAAAGTTATTTACCAGAAAATCATGTAGTTTGCAGACATCTTCATATAAAAAATTATTTTTTTCTAATTCTGAAAATAGCTTTATATGCTCATTCCAATAAAAAAAATCGTTATTCTTAATTGGATATAGTTCTAAGATTTTTAAGCAGTATGCAAAATTATAGTTTTCTTCATCTACAGCTAAAGAAGTTGCTGAATTAAGTACGAAAAACCCCATTTCTGAAGCAAATTCGGATTTAATTTTAACTTTAGCTATTTCATCATTTTTAAATGGAACATTAGTATATTTTTTCTCAATTTTACCTAGTTTCTTAGCCAGGTTTTTATCCATATTTTTCAATATTAAACAGTAGAATTCTAAAGGATTCATGGATGCCCTAATTTTTTAAAAAATCTAAAATTAACATAATACACCTTATACGAAATGCGTTTGTAACTCCAAAATAGAAATGTCCGGTTTCTCCAAAGTAAAAATGTCCGCTTTTAGAATATGCGCTTTTGCGATTATCGAAGCGGACGGTTTGATATGTTGGTGTCTATGTCGGATAAAGAACTTAAACGATTGTCGGTCGTGCAGGAAATCTGCGATCAACGCATAACTCAATCCCAGGCTGCTCAGCTACTTCATATTTCAGAACGTCAGATCAGGCGTTTACTGCAAAAATACAAAGCTCAAGGCCCAGCTGCATTAGCCCATGCCGGTCGTGGTCAAACCAGCAATTCCAGGCTTCCTGAAGAACTCAGGCTCAAGTGCCTCAATATGGTTGCTGAGCAATTCCATGGTTTCGGACCCACTTTAGCGCATGAAAAGCTGACTACCATTCATGGATTCGATATTTCAGTGGAAACCCTGCGTTCCTGGATGATTGCAGCCGATTTATGGATTCCTCGCTCCAAACGCCTGAAACGCCCATATCAGCCTCGTTATAACCGGGACTGTTATGGTGAACTGATCCAAATTGATGGCTCACATCATGACTGGTTT
The DNA here is from genome assembly GCF_017498585.1 of Acinetobacter towneri. Taxonomy (NCBI): domain Bacteria; kingdom Pseudomonadati; phylum Pseudomonadota; class Gammaproteobacteria; order Moraxellales; family Moraxellaceae; genus Acinetobacter; species Acinetobacter towneri. The sequence continues at coordinate 91,531 of NZ_CP071767.1, read as the reverse complement.
GAAGGAAGAGCCCCTAAATGCTGTCTATTGGTGTTTATCGATGACGCCACAGGAAAATTGCAGCACTTACGCTTCTGTGAGTCAGAATCAGCCTTTGACTATATGATTTCAACACGTTTGTATGTTGAGCAGCATGGTAAGCCTTTAGCCTTCTACAGCGATAAACATTCAGTCTTCAGGGTGAATCAAAGCAGCAAGAAAGACACCAAGATTACGCAATTTGGGCGCGTACTCAGCACCCTGAATATCGATATTATCTTCGCTAATTCACCACAGGCCAAAGGCCGTGTAGAACGAGCCAATAGAACGCTTCAGGACCGTCTGATCAAAGAAATGCGCCTGGAAGGCATCTGTTCGATTGAACAAGCGAATGCCTGGCTACCCTGCTTCATTGAGCAATTCAATCAGAAGTTTGCCAAGATGGCCTTTAATCCCAAGGATCTACACCGGACTGTCACTGAAACAGCCGAAGAATTAGATGATATTTTTACCTGGCGTGAACCCCGCAGAGTCACGAATAGCCTGACGATTACTTATGATAAATGCGTATATCTCCTGGAAAACACGGAAGAAAACCAAAGATTGATTAGTAAGTATCTTGAGTTCCTGGAATACCCGGATGGTACAGTCGCGATTGAATATCAGGGAAGAAAAATCAATTACAGCATCTTCGATAAATTAAGTCAGCTTAACCAGCGAGAGATTGTTGAGAATAAACGTTTAGGTGCAGTTCTCAATCATATTCAACAACAGCATGAAGAATTGGAACAGCAAAACAAACGTAATCGTTCTCAATCTATGCCAAGCAGACGTGCACAGAAGACAGTAATCAAAGAACGAAATCTGAATCCTGTGCTTGACTTGGAAATGTCTGTATAGGACATTTCTATTTGGTTTTAAGGTAGGACATTACTACTTAGGAATAACAGCGTTATAATTCTCTATAGAAATCAATGCTGTAGTTTCTAGTTGATAGCCCATCTTCCCCAAGGTGGGCTTTTTTTATGATTTTTCACGTTCCACGCTTATTATTTAATCAAAAGACCTCTTGCGAAAGTATAGTTTATCTAATTTTTGAATTGGCTAAAACCTCATAAAATATAGCTTTTGGCTGCTTAAAATTTGACTAACGCAAGAATTCTAAAGTTTCTCAACTTTGATTAGCTCAAATAAATACCATTTCTCTTTTTCTAGGTCTCTTTAAATCACGAATTATGTAACTATAGAGTATAGCCTAACGGAACAAAATAAAGTCTTAAAAAGCAACTCAAAAACCGTATTTATAGACTTAATATTTAATTTCGGTACAATATGTATTTAATTATCTAAACTCTAACGGTACAGAATGCCTAATCAGGTCGGATATATTCGAGTCAGTTCAACTGAACAAAATACTGAACGTCAATTAGATGGAATCAGCCTGGATAAGACCTTTACTGAAAAGGCAAGCGGTGGTAGCCGTGAACGTCCTCAGTTAAATGCAATGCTCGACTATCTGCGTGAAGGTGATACGGTGCATGTTCATAGTATTGATCGTCTGGCACGTAATACAAATGATCTGAACGAAATTGTGAATAGTCTGAATGATCGTGGTATAACCATTATTTTTCATAAAGAGAATTTGACCTTCAGTCATGATGTAGCACAATCGGCAATAAATAAACTCATGTTTCAGATGCTTGCTGCATTTGCAGAGTTTGAACGCTCCATGATCCGTGAGCGTCAAAAGGAAGGAATTGCAAAAGCCAAAGCGAAGGGCTTATATAAGGGAAGAAAGCGGAAGGTTGACTATGTTGAAATACGAAAAGCAATGGCTGAAGAAAATTCAACATTTAGAGGTGTTGCAGAAAAGTTTAAAGTAGGGATAGCAACAGTACAAAGAGCTTTAAAAGAAGAAACTAATAATCAATAAGGTTGATTAATGAAGACGCTTAGATATTCAAATTTAGAAAAGATCATGACCATTTATACTGAAATTTCTACTTATATTACATTTCATAATGCGACTGGTTTAACAGATATAAATAAATCAATGGAAGATTTTTGAACCGTACCGGGTTTGTCGGAGACCAAGCTTTCTGAGAGAATGTCCCGATGAAAAAAGTAAAATATACCCCTGAAATCAGAGAAAGAGCGGTTCAATTATTGATTGAATCCGAGAAAGATTATCCATCGAATTGGGCTGCGATCACCGCTATTGCTCCCTGAGCAGTATACTGCGCAAGGGTTGTACTCCTGAAACACTACGTGTTTGGTATCAAAAATATTTAGATAAACAAAATCCAGTTAAAGTACAGCAGCTTTCAGACCAAGAACGTATCAAACAACTCGAACGCGAAAATAAAGAACTGCAACGCGCCAATGAAATTCTACGTAAAGCAGCCGCTTTTTTCGCCCAGGCGGAGCTCGACCGCCCACACAAATAATGGTGGATTTTATCCATAATAATAAAGAGCTGTACGGAGTCGAGGCGATTTGTAGAATTTTACCGATCGCACCTTCAACCTATTACCGGACTCTAGATCTCTGTGAAAATCCAGAACATCGAGCAAAGCGAGATTTACATGACTTGCATCATGCTGAGGAGATTAAACGAATTTGGAAGGAAAGTTCAGGTCGGTATGGTGTACGTAAAGTCTGGCAAAAACTGAAACGTGAAGGCTATATTATTGCGCGCTGTACTGTTGCTCGATTAATGCAAAAGCTAGGTATAAAAGGTGTTTGGCGTGGTAAGAACAAACAAACCACCCGTAGCCGAGATGATCAAAAACGAGCGGATGACTTGGTAAAACGTAATTTTACTGCTGATCATCCTGACCAACTGTGGGTGAGTGACTTTACGTATATTCAAACAAATTCAGGCTGGGTTTATACTGCATTTATTATTGATGTGTTCTCACGAGCAATTGTTGGATGGAAAGTATCGACACGGATGAATACAGATATGGTGCTCGATGCATTGGAGCAAGCATTTAGGGCGGCAGAGGGGGCTGGAACGCTGAGTGCGCCCATGCCGCATTGCAAAGCAAAAGATAATCGGATAAAATGTAGCAATTCATATTCGTAAGCGTGGAGTAATCAGATGGGAAATTCCAAGTCAGCAGACAAGTAAGCCGCAACAACCAGTATTGTTGTTGCGGCGCTCTGTAAGGCTAGTCTCATCTGATTGCTGACGAGCAGACGTCGCCCGGTATTCCTTAATCGAGGGTTGATTCGTCATGACCACCACACGCCCCGCGTGGGCCTATACGCTGCCGGCAGCACTGCTGCTGATGGCTCCTTTCGACATCCTCGCTTCACTGGCGATGGATATTTATCTCCCTGTCGTTCCAGCGATGCCCGGCATCCTGAACACGACGCCCGCTATGATCCAACTCACGTTGAGCCTCTATATGGTGATGCTCGGCGTGGGCCAGGTGATTTTTGGTCCGCTCTCAGACAGAATCGGGCGACGGCCAATTCTACTTGCGGGCGCAACGGCTTTCGTCATTGCGTCTCTGGGAGCAGCTTGGTCTTCAACTGCACCGGCCTTTGTCGCTTTCCGTCTACTTCAAGCAGTGGGCGCGTCGGCCATGCTGGTGGCGACGTTCGCGACGGTTCGCGACGTTTATGCCAACCGTCCTGAGGGTGTCGTCATCTACGGCCTTTTCAGTTCGATGCTGGCGTTCGTGCCTGCGCTCGGCCCTATCGCCGGAGTATTGATCGGCGAGTTCTTGGGATGGCAGGCGATATTCATTACTTTGGCTATACTGGCGATGCTCGCACTCCTAAATGCGGGTTTCAGGTGGCACGAAACCCGCCCTCTGGATCAAGTCAAGACGCGCCGATCTGTCTTGCCGATCTTCGCGAGTCCGGCTTTTTGGGTTTACACTGTCGGCTTTAGCGCCGGTATGGGCACCTACTTCGTCTTCTTCTCGACGGCTCCCCGTGTGCTCATAGGCCAAGCGGAATATTCCGAGATCGGATTCAGCTTTGCCTTCGCCACTGTCGCGCTTGTAATGATCGTGACAACCCGTTTCGCGAAGTCCTTTGTCGCCAGATGGGGCATCGCAGGATGCGTGGCGCGTGGGATGGCGTTGCTTGTTTGCGGAGCGGTCCTGTTGGGGATCGGCGAACTTTACGGCTCGCCGTCATTCCTCACCTTCATCCTACCGATGTGGGTTGTCGCGGTCGGTATTGTCTTCACGGTGTCCGTTACCGCGAACGGCGCTTTGGCAGAGTTCGACGACATCGCGGGATCAGCGGTCGCGTTCTACTTCTGCGTTCAAAGCCTGATAGTCAGCATTGTCGGGACATTGGCGGTGGCACTTTTAAACGGTGACACAGCGTGGCCCGTGATCTGTTACGCCACGGCGATGGCGGTACTGGTTTCGTTGGGGCTGGTGCTCCTTCGGCTCCGTGGGGCTGCCACCGAGAAGTCGCCAGTCGTCTAACCGACGACTGGTAGCAGGCCCGCTCCGATGCGGCGCACTAACCATCGAAACCTCGTGAATGTCGGTATCCTGTCTGGCAGGATACCGCTCATTTCCCTTGTTCAGTTCATCGCCGTCGCCGAGCATCTGAATTTTCGGCATGCGGCCAAGGCACTTGGTATCAGCCAGTCGAGCGTCAGCGCGCGTGTGAAAGCGCTGGAGGATAACCTTGGTGTCCTGCTATTTGAGCGCCATGCGCGGGGCGTTCGGCTAACAGACGCAGGCAGGCACTTCATGGAGCGTGTCACGGCGGGTGTCGATCAACTCGATCACGCAGTGAAGACCGCAGGCATGACAGCTCAAGGAGAATACGGCCGGCTTCGCATCGGCATCCATGCCTTAATCCCACGCAGCTTTCTCACGGAGCTGATCCGTCATTATCGGGAAGAACATACGGGCATTGAGGTTGAGATCACCGAAGGCACAGCCCGCGATGCGGTGATGCAGCTTCGTGCTGACCAGCTCGACGTGGTGTTCGTCGCGGGCAAGCCCGAGATGCCCGACTGCCATACCCGACCGATCTGGACCGAACCGCTGGTGGCCGTGCTATCGGATGGGCATCGCCTCGCCGGGCAGTCCGCAATCACTTGGTCCGATCTGGTCGGCGAGACTTTCATTGTTCGCTATGGTGGCACCGGCCCGCAGGTCCATGACCATATCGTGCTGCGCCTTGCCGGGCGTTGGCCCGCACCGTCGATCCGGCGCTTTGATGTGGGGCGCGACACGCTGCTATCTATGGTCGGACAAGGCTTCGGCATCACTATCGTCGGCGAGGCAACGTCATTGTTGCCGACGACCGGCATCGTCTTCCTGCCCTTCCTCGATGAACCGGAGCCGGTTGCCTTTACAGCCGTCTGGTCGCCGTTCAATCGCAACTCCGCACTGAAAAATCTACTCAACCTCGCAGGCAAAATGAAGCGTGACGGCGATTCGCCCAATCGTTTCCTGGATGGCACTCGACCGGCACGATAACGGCACAGGCGATCCATCCTATTTGCCGCCGATAGTATCCGGCAGCCCTCCGGCATCCTCTTTCCTGTTGCCCGTCCCGATTTTGCCTACTCTCTGATCGGCTCCGTCTCTTTTGCCGACTGGAGCCTGCATTGCGCGGAGGCCGAATCCTTTGGGGTCAGATCGCCGTAGTCATCACCATCGTTCTGGTGATGACACTGAGAAATTTGACGATAATCAAAATACTGACCTGCAAAGAAGCGCTGCATACGTCGATAAAATGATTGTGGTAAACACTTGATGGGCAAGGCTTTAGATGCAGAAGAAAGATTACATGTTTGCTTTAAAATAATCACAAGCATGATGAGCGCAAAGCACTTTAAATGTGACTTGTTCCATTTTAGAGATTTGTTTAAGATAAGATATAACTCATTGAGATGTGTCATAGTATTCGTCGTTAGAAAACAATTATTGTGACATTATTTCAATGAGTTATCTATTTTTGTCGTGTACAGAGATTATTATAGAAGCCCCCATGAATAAATCGCTCATCATTTTCGGCATCGTCAACATAACCTCGGACAGTTTCTCCGATGGAGGCCGGTATCTGGCGCCAGACGCAGCCATTGCGCAGGCGCGTAAGCTGATGGCCGAGGGGGCAGATGTGATCGACCTCGGTCCGGCATCCAGCAATCCCGACGCCGCGCCTGTTTCGTCCGACACAGAAATCGCGCGTATCGCGCCGGTGCTGGACGCGCTCAAGGCAGATGGCATTCCCGTCTCGCTCGACAGTTATCAACCCGCGACGCAAGCCTATGCCTTGTCGCGTGGTGTGGCCTATCTCAATGATATTCGCGGTTTTCCAGACGCTGCGTTCTATCCGCAATTGGCGAAATCATCTGCCAAACTCGTCGTTATGCATTCGGTGCAAGACGGGCAGGCAGATCGGCGCGAGGCACCCGCTGGCGACATCATGGATCACATTGCGGCGTTCTTTGACGCGCGCATCGCGGCGCTGACGGGTGCCGGTATCAAACGCAACCGCCTTGTCCTTGATCCCGGCATGGGGTTTTTTCTGGGGGCTGCTCCCGAAACCTCGCTCTCGGTGCTGGCGCGGTTCGATGAATTGCGGCTGCGCTTCGATTTGCCGGTGCTTCTGTCTGTTTCGCGCAAATCCTTTCTGCGCGCGCTCACAGGCCGTGGTCCGGGGGATGTCGGGGCCGCGACACTCGCTGCAGAGCTTGCCGCCGCCGCAGGTGGAGCTGACTTCATCCGCACACACGAGCCGCGCCCCTTGCGCGACGGGCTGGCGGTATTGGCGGCGCTGAAAGAAACCGCAAGAATTCGTTAACTGCACATTCGGGATATTTCTCTATATTCGCGGTTCAGCAGGCATGTCCCCTTTGAGGGCGACCCGACGACAGGATAATCGACCTTATGGTGCGCAAATATTTCGGCACAGACGGTATTCGTGGCAAAGCCAACGAAGGCGCGATGACGGCGGAAACCGCCTTGCGCGTCGGCATGGCGGCTGGCCGTGTCTTTCGTCGCGGTGACCACCGCCATCGTGTCGTGATCGGCAAGGATACGCGCCTGTCGGGCTATATGCTTGAACCCGCGCTCACAGCCGGTTTCACCTCGATGGGCATGGACGTATTCCTTTTTGGCCCGCTGCCGACAACGTAATAGGAAGAATAAACGCCCTTTTCACCCAAGTCCAAATTAATTTGCCGATTCCATAATCAGGGTGTATTACAATTCCATAGAGTTTTTCAATCCAGGTGGTTTAGCTGATAACTTAACGATTGATCAGCTTCTTCGTGAAGATTACTCGCCATGGGCGCGCAATAAAAGGATATCTGCCACGTTCAAAGAAGCGCATTTTATTGAAAAATATGGGTCAGGCATCAAACGAATCCAAGAAGGCTTCGCATCCTATGGTCTGCGTCCCCCTGTCTTTGAAAATTTCCAGCACGGTTTTCGAGTTATTGTCTCATCAAAGCTACTTTTCGAATCTAATGAGGGAGTAAGTGAGGGAGTAAATCTACTATTTAATCAGATAAGAACTAATCCAGGAAAGCGTGCACCATTTTTAGTAAACGAGCTATTAGTTCCTGTCAAGATAGTAGAGCGGTGGCTCAAAATCTTAAGAGATGATCATAAAATCGAGTTTCGAGGAGCTCCTAAAAGTGGAGGATACTGGCTAAAATAGAAATCAATGATACTCTTAAGTGGCACCAATCGAACTCCTATTTTAGCATTTAAAAAAGTATCCTCACATCATTTTATTGAACAATACCTAAGGCTGCTCTGGCGGCATTGATATGATTATCGTCGTTGCACTCTACCGCAAAAGCGCCATATGCTAATGGAGCTGCAGCAGCCCTCTCTATAGATTGTTCGTAGAGCCTATCCCATATCGTTCCGCCTTGTTTAGCATACTCCGTTATCAAACTCTTCAGGCTATCCTCTCCAAAAACCGATACGTGACCAGAAAAGTCCAGTGCAGGATCACCCATATGCGCAGTAGACCAATCTATGATACCAGAGGTCTTACCTTCCTTCGAGGTTAAGACATGCCCTGCATAGAGATCGCCATGGATGAAACAAGTGAATTCAGGCCACAAAGGGTCATTGTCCAACCATCTACGGTATCTGTTTTCCAACGGCTCGCTGATACCTATCTCAGATTTCACCAAGTGGATACGGTCAGCTATTTCGGTCCTCAATTCACTTGGAGTCATTATTTTCAAGTTGCTCTTTCTCACATCGTCAGCTGTAATACGATGTAATTCGGCCAATGATTTTGCCAGAGACTCCACATAAGCTATGCTATCGCGATCTATGTTCCAAGAAACCTCATGTGTTATCGCATCGAATGTCAGAGCAGGCGCATCCTCCAGTAAAGGGTAGGCTATTAGGCGCTCCGATACAATTTTCCAATCAGGGACATTGATCGACAGGTTTCTTTTGGCTAAATCCAATATTCTACTTTCATTTTCGATTTGTTCAAGCATATCGCTTCTTCGAGGTATACGGAGTACCCAGTTCTCACCGTTTACTTCCTTTACAAAGGCAACTCTAAAGTCGATGCCCATCTCATTGACGCTCATCTCTTCCGAAATTCTCAGCCCATGCTCTAGGGCTAATGTTTGCATATCTTCGATTGTCATTTCTATACTGTTTTCTTTTATTAAATTGGTACCAGTTCCCCCGACAGGACATTCTGAATGTCATATACAGGTGTAACACTTTACCCATATTCTTTTCGTATGGATAACACTTCCCATCAGGGAACAAAAATCTGATACATGAATTAATTGTGAGACAGTAGACCTACTGTCGCATTGAAGCCATCTCGGCGACTATTTGATTAGGAAAACCAAGGCTTTGCCATCATAGCCTTATCATAGAAGTATAACATAGTTGTAAAGATAGAAAATTATTTTTTATTCATCCATGATGTTATTATTTTATAATAACATCATCTAAACATGTCCTGTCGCTCTTTTGTGCTGTGATATTTCATACCTATTAACTGCTTTCGTTTGAATTATACGACGTTCTACTCACAATAGGGCAAGGGTTACTCATTCCGTAGGATGCGGTTCACGTATAGGAAGAATAAACGCCCTTTTCACCCAAGTCCAACAGCTTTGGACCGCAGTTGACTCTTTCGACACCCCTGCGATGCAACCCAATCCGGCTGACGGGGAGCCAGCAACGCTGAAAATTTACCCTCCTCTTTCCCACTAGCGGCTCCTTTTCCGACAACCAGCACGGCGGATCCCTGCCGCGGCGCTGTGAACGCAGCATTTTGATTGGTATCGTTGGCCTTCAGGCTCGTCAGTCAAACAGACCCAGGAGCAGCTCAGCCGGTGGCGCCCGGCTTTCGGGTAACGCCCTGGTCCCGCTGGTTTCGGCTTTGTGCTTCAGGTGATCAAGGATCTGCTTGATCACTATAGGGTCTTCAATGCAGGCGATGACTTTCATGGCGCCGCCGCAGCCGCTGCAGGTCTCGATGTCGATATTGAAAACACGCTTGAGCCGTTGCGCCCATGTCATCGACGCTCGCCGTTGTGCTGGTGTTGCCGGTTCATCAGCCACCCTGACCTTGTTGCCCCTGCCCCGTTTTGCCGGCGTGACCAACGCCCGGTGCCGACTGTTGGGTGCGAACACCCCGTGGAAGCGGGTTAGGTTGACTCTGGGCTTCGGTACCAGGGCGGCCAGCCTTGCAATGAAATCCAATGGTTCGAAAATGACGTGCGTGGTGCCGTCCCGGTACGGCGTCTTGAGCTGGTAGCGCACGTTGCCGCCTCGTGTTAACGACAGCCGCTTCTCGGATACCGCCGGGCGGCTGATGTACCGGCACAGCCGTTCGAGCTTCTTGCGTTCATCGGCCCTGGCCGCCACGCCGGCGTGCAGGCTGGACCCGGCTACCTTGCCAATCCCGTCACCGAACGGATCACCACTGGTCGGCAGAGTTTGCAAAGTGAACACCTTTCGCCCCGCCTGTGAACCGACAGCGATACGGTAAGTGATCGAGTGCCCCAGCAGGGGTGTCATCGGGTCGTCATCCACCGCATCCGAGGCCAGATAGCTGTTTTCGACATCCCGTTCCAGCAGGCCTTGCCGTTCCAGATAGCGACCCACCCGGTGGGCGATGGTGTGCGTCAGCTGGGTGAGCTCTGGGCTGGTCGGCGCCTTGACCCAGCGGAAACGCGCTGAGCCGTGGGATTGCTCGACATACACACCGTCGAGAAACAGCATGTGGAAGTGAACATTCAGATTGAGCGCCGATCCAAAACGCTGGATCAGGGTGACCGCGCCCGTCTTGGCCACTTGGTGGGTATGGCCCGCTTTCTTGACCAGGTGCGTGGCAATGACGCGGTAAACGATGCCCAGCACCCACCCCATGATCTCGGGCCGGCTGGCAAACAGGAAACGCAGCTGAAACGGGAAGCTCAACACCCACTGACGCATGGGTTGTTCAGGCAGTACTTCATCAACCAGCAAGGCGGCACTTTCGGCCATCCGCCGCGCCCCACAGCTCGGGCAGAAACCGCGACGCTTACAGCTGAAAGCGACCAGGTGCTCGGCGTGGCAAGACTCGCAGCGAACCCGTAGAAAGCCATGCTCCAGCCGCCCGCATTGGAGAAATTCTTCAAATTCCCGTTGCACATAGCCCGGCAATTCCTTTCCCTGCTCTGCCATAAGCGCAGCGAATGCCGGGTAATACTCGTCAACGATCTGATAGAGAAGGGTTTGCTCGGGTCGGTGGCTCTGGTAACGACCAGTATCCCGATCCCGGCTGGCCGTCCTGGCCGCCACATGAGGCATGTTCCGCGTCCTTGCAATACTGTGTTTACATACAGTCTATCGCTTAGCGGAAAGTTCTTTTACCCTCAGCCGAAATGCCTGCCGTTGCTAGACATTGCCAGCCAGTGCCCGTCACTCCCACTCGATTGTAAACAAGCACACAAAACCCTTTAGTGACAACAATTTGCAAGAACTATCAGGCTCAGTGCCATGAAAAATACCATGACCAGATCATGAGGTTGAACACGGCTTGCGCCGGCAGCGTTCACGCTCCTGGTCGGCGATCTCGCCCGGCTGCAATGCTAGCTCAGCATCGGTCATGCGCTCCAGCACGTCGCGTAGGCGGATGGTGCAAGGAATGGGCGGCAGCTCGAACTCATAGCCGCCGGCGATCATTTCGGCCGCAATCTCCTCGGTGATGAAAAACGGCTCGTCGTCTTGGTTCGGCTTCTTCATGCCCTTTCCTCCTGGCGCTCATCCTGGCCGACAGCGGCCAGGGCATCGGCTTCCGTCAATGCGTCCTCCACGAACGCGCCGTGCTGCTTCGCTTCGGCCTGGCTGACCTCGGCCCATATCCGTTTCACCTGGGCCGCACTGTACCCGGCCAGCTCGGCTGTCATTTTCAGAAGACGACTGCACCAGTTGATTGGGCGTAATGGCTGTTGTGCAGCCAGCTCCTGACAGTTCAATATCAGAAGTGATCTGCACCAATCTCGACTATGCTCAATACTCGTGTGCACCAAAGCGAGGTGAGCATGGCGACGGACACCCCACGGATTCCAGAACAAGGCGTGGCCACTCTGCCTGATGAGGCTTGGGAGCGTGCGCGCCGTCGTGCGGAGATCATCAGTCCGTTGGCGCAGTCGGAGACGGTCGGGCACGAAGCGGCCGATATGGCGGCTCAGGCGCTGGGCTTGTCTCGGCGCCAGGTATACGTTCTGATCCGGCGTGCCCGGCAAGGCAGCGGCCTCGTGACGGATCTGGTGCCCGGCCAGTCCGGTGGAGGTAAAGGTAAGGGGCGCTTGCCGGAACCGGTCGAGCGCGTCATCCACGAGCTACTGCAAAAGCGGTTCCTGACCAAGCAGAAGCGCAGCCTAGCGGCCTTTCACCGCGAAGTCACTCAGGTGTGCAAGGCTCAAAAACTGCGAGTGCCGGCGCGCAATACCGTGGCCTTACGGATCGCTAGCCTTGACCCGCGCAAGGTCATCCGCCGGCGGGAAGGCCAGGATGCCGCTCGTGACCTACAAGGTGTGGGCGGCGAGCCTCCTGCCGTGACCGCGCCGCTGGAGCAGGTGCAGATAGACCATACGGTCATCGACCTGATCGTGGTCGATGACCGCGACCGGCAACCTATTGGCCGCCCGTACCTGACCCTCGCCATCGACGTGTTCACCCGCTGCGTGCTCGGCATGGTCGTCACGCTGGAAGCGCCGTCTGCCGTTTCGGTTGGCCTGTGCCTCGTGCATGTCGCCTGCGACAAGCGCCCTTGGCTGGAAGGACTGAACGTGGAAATGGATTGGCAGATGAGCGGCAAGCCCTTGCTGCTCTACCTAGACAACGCGGCCGAGTTCAAGAGCGAGGCCCTGCGCCGGGGTTGCGAGCAGCATGGCATCCGGCTGGACTATCGCCCGCTGGGACAGCCGCACTATGGCGGCATCGTGGAACGGATCATCGGCACGGCGATGCAGATGATTCACGACGAACTGCCGGGAACGACCTTCTCCAACCCTGACCAGCGCGGCGACTACGATTCCGAAAACAAGGCCGCCCTGACGCTGCGCGAGCTAGAGCGCTGGCTCACATTGGCGGTCGGCACCTACCACGGTTCGGTGCACAACGGCCTGCTCCAACCGCCGGCCGCGCGCTGGGCCGAGGCCGTGGCGCGTGTCGGCGTACCGGCCGTCGTCACACGCGCTACTTCGTTCCTGGTCGATTTTCTGCCGATCCTCCGGCGCACGCTGACCCGCACCGGCTTTGTCATCGACCACATCCACTACTACGCCGATGCGCTCAAGCCGTGGATTGCGCGGCGTGAACGCTGGCCGTCCTTTCTGATCCGGCGCGATCCGCGCGACATCAGCCGTATCTGGGTCCTGGAACCGGAGGGACAGCATTACCTGGAAATTCCCTACCGTACCTTGTCGCATCCGGCTGTCACCCTCTGGGAACAACGGCAGGCGCTGGCGAAACTGCGGCAGCAAGGGCGCGAACAGGTGGATGAGTCGGCGCTGTTCCGCATGATCGGCCAGATGCGTGAGATTGTGACCAGCGCGCAGAAGGCCACACGCAAGGCGCGGCGTGACGCGGATCGCCGCCAGCACCTCAAGACATCAGCTCGGCCGGACAAGCCCGTTCCGCCGGATACGGATATTGCCGACCCGCAGGCAGACAACTTGCCACCCGCCAAACCGTTCGACCAGATTGAGGAGTGGTAGCCGTGGACGAATATCCCATCATCGACCTGTCCCACCTGCTGCCGGCGGCCCAGGGCTTGGCCCGTCTTCCGGCGGACGAGCGCATCCAGCGCCTTCGCGCCGACCGCTGGATCGGCTATCCGCGCGCAGTCGAGGCGCTGAACCGGCTGGAAGCCCTTTATGCGTGGCCAAACAAGCAACGCATGCCCAACCTGCTGCTGGTTGGCCCGACCAACAATGGCAAGTCGATGAACGTCGAGAAGTTCCGCCGCACCCACCCGGCCAGCTCCGACGCCGACCAGGAGCACATCCCGGTGTTGGTCGTGCAGATGCCGTCCGAGCCGTCCGTGATCCGCTTCTACGTCGCGCTGCTCGCCGCGATGGGCGCGCCGCTGCGCCCACGCCCACGGTTGCCGGAAATGGAGCAACTGGCTCTGGCACTGCTGCGCAAGGTCGGCGTGCGCATGCTGGTGATCGACGAGCTGCACAACGTGCTGGCCGGCAACAGCGTCAACCGCCGGGAATTCCTCAACCTGCTGCGCTTCCTCGGCAACGAACTGCGCATCCCGTTGGTTGGGGTAGGCACGCGCGACGCCTACCTAGCCATCCGCTCCGATGACCAGTTGGAAAATCGCTTCGAGCCGATGATGCTGCCGGTATGGGAGGCCAACGACGATTGCTGCTCACTGCTGGCCAGCTTCGCCGCTTCGCTCCCGCTGCGCCGGCCTTCCCCAATTGCCACGCTGGACATGGCTCGCTACCTGCTCACACGCAGCGAGGGCACCATAGGGGAACTGGCGCACTTGCTGATGGCGGCGGCCATCGTCGCCGTGGAGAGCGGCGAGGAAGCGATCAACCATCGCACACTCAGCATGGCCTGTCGACAACCTCTCGCGCAACCAAGACATCGCGGTCGGACTGCAAGTGATCTTGAAGCCACGGGCCCGTCCCACCCCGACATGGACCTCGATGCCCGAACGGACGTTAGATTTCGAGTTCTAGGCGTTCTGCGATGAAGGTTGGATCCCAGCCGGGATTGAAAGTGTCGACGTGGGTGAATCCGAGCCGCTCGTATAGGCCACGCAGGTTCGGGTGGCAGTCGAGCCGCAGCTTGGCGCACCCCTGCGTTCGCGCGGCATGGCGGCAAGCCTCGATCAGCGCGGAGCTGACACCCCGGCCCGCATGTGTCCGTCGCACCGCGAGCTTGTGCAGATATGCGGCCTCCCCCTTGAGGGCGTCGGGCCAGAACTCGGGATCCTCGGCCGACAAGGTGCAACAGCCGACGATGCCGTCGCTGCAACTCGCGACTAGGAGCTCGGAGTAAAGGTTTTCCGGTAATTACAACAAAGAAATTACACCTTCGTTCGATTATTCATGAACTTCTATGGTTTATTAGTGGTGATACCAATATTAAATATTTAAAAGACAATAAAGTTTCAATCTGGGACGAATGGGCGGACGAAGATGGTAATATTGGACCTGTTTATGGTCATCAATGGCGTTCTTGGCCCGACGGTAAAGGTGGAACTATTGATCAGATTAAAATCTTGATAGATGGTTTGAAAAACAATCCGGAATCGAGAAGACATATCGTAAGTGCGTGGAACGTAGCAGACATTCATAAAATGGCTTTACCTCCTTGTCACAACATGTTCCAGTTCTATGTTGCAAATGGAAAATTAAGTTGTCAACTCTACCAACGTTCAGCAGACGTTTTCTTGGGTGTTCCTTTTAACATCTCAAGCTACGCATTGTTTACAATGATGCTAGCGCAAGTTTGTGGATTGGAGGCTGGAGACTTCGTTCATACTTTTGGAGATACGCATTTGTATTCCAACCATTTTGACCAAGCTAAGCTTCAATTATCTAGAGAATTACGTCCACTTCCAACAATGAAAATAAATCCAGATGTTAAAGATATTTTCTCTTTTAAATTTGAAGATTTTGAATTAGTTGGATACGATCCACATCCACACATTAAAGCAGCTGTTGCAATTTAATTAGCTTTAAAATATAAGGAAACAGAAATGGGTATTAAATATAGCTTAATTGTTGCAATTGGGAAACACCGAGAAATGGGTGCTAACAATGATTTGCTTTGGCACTTACCAAGAGATATGCAATTTTTTAAGGAAACGACAACGGGTCACGCTGTTGTAATGGGAAGAAAAAATTGGGAATCTATTCCTCAGAAGTACAGACCGCTTCCAAATCGTTTAAACTTCGTTTTAACACGAGATAAAAACTATAGTGCAGAAGGTGCAACAGTGATTTATGATTTAAAAGAAGTCGCACAACATCTTGAAGGAAAAGACTTAACATGCTTCATTATTGGTGGTGCTCAAATCTACCAACTGGCCTTAGAAACAGGACTTTTAAATGAAATGTATGTCACACAAGTACATAACACATTTGAAGAAGCTGACACCTTTTTCCCTTTTGTAAATTGGGTAGAATGGGAAGAAGAAGATATTTTAGAACAAGATAAAGATGAAAAACATCTTTATTCATTTAATATAAAGAAATTTACGCGTTAATTCATGAAAGTTTGCATTGCTGAGAAACCAAGTGTTGCCAAGGATATCGCTGCCATTATCGGTGCTAATACTCGTAAAGATGGGTATTACGAAGGTAATGGATATCAAGTAACCTGGACTTTCGGGCATTTGTGCACGCTTAAAGAACCAAACGATTATTTACCGGAATGGAAATATTGGGATTTAAGAAAATTGCCCATGATTCCTTCTCGATTTGGAATTAAGGTCATAGATGATGAAGGAATTAAAAAGCAATTTAAAATTGTCAAACAACTTCTTGTAAACGCCGAAGAAATTATCAACTGCGGGGATGCTGGACAAGAAGGAGAGGTTATCCAGCGATGGGTATTCTTAAAGTCAGGAACGAAAGCACCTATCAAAAGATTGTGGATTAGTTCCTTAACGGAAGAAGCAATTAAAGAAGGATTTGCAAACCTACGTATAGGAAGAATAAACGCCCTTTTCACCCAAGTCCAACAGCTTTGGACCGCAGTTGACTCTTTCGACACCCCTGCGATGCAACCCAATCCGGCTGACGGGGAGCCAGCAACGCTGAAAATTTACCCTCCTCTTTCCCACTAGCGGCTCCTTTTCCGACAACCAGCACGGCGGATCCCTGCCGCGGCGCTGTGAACGCAGCATTTTGATTGGTATCGTTGGCCTTCAGGCTCGTCAGTCAAACAGACCCAGGAGCAGCTCAGCCGGTGGCGCCCGGCTTTCGGGTAACGCCCTGGTCCCGCTGGTTTCGGCTTTGTGCTTCAGGTGATCAAGGATCTGCTTGATCACTATAGGGTCTTCAATGCAGGCGATGACTTTCATGGCGCCGCCGCAGCCGCTGCAGGTCTCGATGTCGATATTGAAAACACGCTTGAGCCGTTGCGCCCATGTCATCGACGCTCGCCGTTGTGCTGGTGTTGCCGGTTCATCAGCCACCCTGACCTTGTTGCCCCTGCCCCGTTTTGCCGGCGTGACCAACGCCCGGTGCCGACTGTTGGGTGCGAACACCCCGTGGAAGCGGGTTAGGTTGACTCTGGGCTTCGGTACCAGGGCGGCCAGCCTTGCAATGAAATCCAATGGTTCGAAAATGACGTGCGTGGTGCCGTCCCGGTACGGCGTCTTGAGCTGGTAGCGCACGTTGCCGCCTCGTGTTAACGACAGCCGCTTCTCGGATACCGCCGGGCGGCTGATGTACCGGCACAGCCGTTCGAGCTTCTTGCGTTCATCGGCCCTGGCCGCCACGCCGGCGTGCAGGCTGAACCCAGCTACCTTGCCAATCCCGTCACCGAACGGATCACCACTGGTCGGCAGAGTTTGCAAAGTGAACACCTTTCGCCCCGCCTGTGAACCGACAGCGATACGGTAAGTGATCGAGTGCCCCAGCAGGGGTGTCATCGGGTCGTCATCCACCGCATCCGAGGCCAGATAGCTGTTTTCGACATCCCGTTCCAGCAGGCCTTGCCGTTCCAGATAGCGACCCACCCGGTGGGCGATGGTGTGCGTCAGCTGGGTGAGCTCTGGGCTGGTCGGCGCCTTGACCCAGCGGAAACGCGCTGAGCCGTGGGATTGCTCGACATACACACCGTCGAGAAACAGCATGTGGAAGTGAACATTCAGATTGAGCGCCGATCCAAAACGCTGGATCAGGGTGACCGCGCCCGTCTTGGCCACTTGGTGGGTATGGCCCGCTTTCTTGACCAGGTGCGTGGCAATGACGCGGTAAACGATGCCCAGCACCCACCCCATGATCTCGGGCCGGCTGGCAAACAGGAAACGCAGCTGAAACGGGAAGCTCAACACCCACTGACGCATGGGTTGTTCAGGCAGTACTTCATCAACCAGCAAGGCGGCGCTTTCGGCCATACGCCGTGCGCCACAACTAGGACAGAAGCCCCGACGTTTGCAGCTGAACGCAACCAGGTGCTCAGCGTGACACGACTCACAACGCACCCGCAGAAAGCCGTGTTCGAGACGGCCGCATTTGAGGTAGTCATCAAACTCGCGTTGCACATAGCCGGGCAGTTCCCTGCCCTGCGCCGCCAAATGGGCAGCGAACGTCTGGTAGTATTCTTCGACGATCCGATAGAGCAGGGTTTGCTCGGGCCGGTGACGCTGGTAACGACCAGTGTTCTCGTCCCGGCTGGCCATCCTGGCCGCCACTTGGGGCATGATCCGCATCCTTGCGATAGCCATAGCTAAACTCGGGTGCCTCGTCATCAGGCCCGAGGCGAATACTGCCAAAGCGTGACAACCCCAACCAGAGTGTAAAAATGACAAAGCCACTGGTCACTAATAAGTACAACCAGCCAAAGTCATCAGCGGTCGCATCCAGTGCTTTTTGCGCTAACTCTTGAACGCCATCAGGGTTACTGACTGTGGCAATTAAAAACAAACCAATAAAGAGTATTGATAGGTAAAAAACGGTTCCTACGTCTCCTAAAAGACGGTTTACCCATTGCTTAAACGTACTCATTACTTTCCTTAGAACTTACTATTTAACTAACTATTTCTTACAGGCAACCACTTGAACGACTGCTCCTTTACCCTGGTGATAGTTTCCTTCAGAGATTTCACGCTCTACTTCAGCACCTATTATAAAATCCAAACCGTTTAGTTCTTGCTGCAACCCTTCAAGCGACATAAACATATCTATTTGCGAGGCAGGAGGACCACCCACTCCATCCATGTCAATATGAGCAGCTGTATAGGCTTCTAGCATAAAGACGCCATTTTCTTTTAATGCAGCCACTGCCTGCTTATGCAATTTCAACCGTAACTCAAGAGGCACATGAGCGAAAATTGAAACGATGCCATCCCAAGCGTCTACGCCTAAATCATACTCATTTAAGTTGGCTACCACTGTGGTGATTTTTACACCCTGTTCAGCCGCCAATTTGTGTGCTTTTTCTAAGCCGACGCTAGACTGGTCAACCGCTGTAACGTCATAACCTTGCTTGGCTAAAAACACAGCATTGCGACCTTCACCTTCGGCTAAGCAAAGAACCTTACCTCCTTTAGGTAATTTAGAAAATTCGGCTTGTAATAAATAAAGGCACTCAAGATTTTTATGCTTATTTTTCTAATTGGGAAGCTGTTCTATTTACCCAAATATCGGAAGATGTTATTTTTGCCTTTAACGAATACGCAGCATTAATACGCGAAGACTTGTTTGTTGCAGATGACGAGGAATTTGAGGTTTTAGCAGTTATAAACCTCTCTCCAACTAAAGATGTTAATGGAAATTATGGTCTAATTTTTTATACCGCAATCGAAGACGAAGAGATCAATGAATATAATGCAGGTATGCTTTTTTCTGATATAGTGCTAGTTTACGATAATGGATATTTTAACACTGTTCGCTTTGAGGACATAATTGATGAAGATCAAGAAACAATATTGGATGAAGGCATTCATAATACAAGAATTGAGATTGAAGGTTATGAGTTTGAAATAAAAATTAAAACCATTTTAGATGAAATATCAAGCGATGATTTTTCAAAAAACTTGGCATTTAATAATAAAATTGAAATTGATATAGACTCTGAATCCGTTAAATTAGGCTCCACTTTAGAAGAAGTCTTAAGCGACATGAAACTAAGTTTATATCTAGGAATTTATTATATAAATCACCACAAACATTCTAATGTTCAAGTTACAAAAGATATGGTTGTTTCTTATGACATTGACACAGAAGGATACGGCTTTATAGTTATCAAATATACTGTTGATGAAAAAGATTATTTCACCTCAAAAACCTTTTTAGTTGCTAAAGATGGGGATGTAATACATGATTCACAAGTTATAATTAATATAGCCGATATGGATCTTTCTGACATAACTGATTATTCTGACATAATTGACTATGGTGTTAGCTATGCCTCATATGGTTCAATCAACAGAAATCCATTACTAATTGTGCCAATGGATTTGGATTTTTCGGGTCTAAAATTAGATTTTGAGGTACTAATTTACGATCTCTACGATTTTAATGAAATTTCAAATGAGTTTATTACCGTTTTAATAGGTGAGGATTTTGTATATGACAACACAAGTGTCGGTTTACAATGGATAACGATTAATGCAATCGACTCTAATGATGATACTTATGAATTCCAACTCTTAATTGCTGTCTACGATAACAATGATGAAAACTATGCAATACCTTATCTATCACATGAATTTGTCAATATACTAGGCGATTATAGGTTTCAAGAGGGATATGGTGTCGAAGGCATAAAATACGATGAAGAATCTCAAAAATTTCTTTATGCAGAATATATAGATATATATTATTGGGGAATTGATGAGCCTAAAACTTTTTACTTGTCCGAAACAAATTTTAAAAATGGCTTTTTTGCACTTACTCTAAATGTTTGGGGAATTGACGTAGACTTCACGGTGCCAGTATGAGAGTAAAATACTAAACATATTAAAATCTAATGTTTTGGTTAAATATTAACATATAAAAGTTGTGAAGAATTTAATAATCATCACATCTTTTTTTATGCAAATTTTTATTTGGTTTAAGATTTGTAACCAGTATTAGTAGTTTTTTATATGTAAAAACACCATTATTTTGTATGCTTGCTATATGTCCAATTTAAATGGCAATAGTTGACAAACTGTACGTTTCATCTTATAATTAATTATATAAACTATTAAAGATTATGCAATTAAAGGGAATTTATGGAAAGAAATATTAGGGATTCACAAAATTTCTTACACGATAAAAAATTAGTTAGTAGCCTTGTTGAAAATAGCAATATAAATAATACTGACATTGTATATGAAATAGGTCCGGGAAAAGGCATAATAACCGAACATTTATTAAGAGTAAGTAAAAGTGTAATTGCAATTGAATTAGACACCTCTTTGTATCAATTTTTAAAGCAAAACTTGAATAGTGAAAAACTAACACTTATCAATCAAGATTTTATGAACATAAAACTTCCTGATGGCAATTATAAAGTTTTTTCTAATATACCGTTTAATATGACGGGAGAAATCTTAACAAGATTACTAACAGCAATCAACCCGCCACAAGATATGTATATTATAATGCAGTACGAAGCAATGTTAAAATACGCAGGCACTCCATATTATAAAGACACATTAAAATCACTTATGTTCAAACCGTTATATGATATAAAACTGGCTTATGAGTTTTTGCCTTCAGATTTTAAACCAAAACCCAACGTGTCTATAGTTCTTGTGCATTTCCATAAAAAAGAATATTGTGATATAAAAAAAGCAACAATGTTAGAATATTGGGATTTTTTATCATATATGTATACTGCCCCAGGATTAAATTTTAAACAAAAAACAAAAAATATTTTTTCTTATGAACAGCAAAAACGTTTGAAAAAAATTATCAATTTAGATAGTGAACTAAATTTTTCCGATTGGACATATATTCAATGGATTAAAATGTTCGATACATATAAGCAGTTTGTATGCCAAGACAAGAAAAAACTCGTAGAAGGTTCTTATCAAAAACTTTTAAAAGAACAATCAAAATTAGAAAAAGTCCACAGAAGCAGAACTCAAAGATATTAAATAAAAGGGTACTTAATTGGAAAAAGGTTACTACTTATTTGCATATGTAGAGATAAACAAGTATGCCAATTTTTATAAAACAGATACAAAAAGGCACGACCAAAATATTTCACTTTGGGAATATGATGGTGGTAAATTGTCATTATTAAGATATTGGGAACTAGAGCGTTTATCCAGAATAAAACATCATAATAAAGCTTTTTATTCTGAAACTCAATTCAAAAATATTGTAAATGTTTTATTATCTGAATTTAATCTGCAATTATCAGATATAAAAGAGTATAGGAAGAATAAACGCCGTTTTTCTCCAAGTCCAGCCACTGTAGACCGCGAATGACGGCCTGCTTTGCCAGTGGGTGATTCTGAATCCGGCCCGTGTAGCCATCGATCCCGCCGAAAATTCACCCGTTTTTCCCGACAGCCGGGGCCAACCCAAGCCGCCGGCATAACGCATCCCTGCCGCGGCTGAATTACCGCAGCATCGTGATCGGAATCGTTTGGGACGGGTCAGGTAAACAGACCCGGCGACAGGCCAGCCGGTGGTGCCCGGCTCTCGGGCAACGGGCTGGACTCGTTGGTTTCGGCTTTTTGCTTCAGATGGTCGAGGATCTGCTTGATCACTACCGGATCTTCAATACAGGCAATCACCTTCATGGCACCGCCGCATTCGCTGCAAGTCTCGATGTCGATTTGGAATACACGCTTGAGCCGCTGTGCCCATTTCATCGACGCTCGCCGCCCAGCGGGTGTTGGCGGCTCATCCGATACCTTGACCTTTTTGCTCCCCTTGCCCCTCATGGCAGGTGTAACCAGGGCGCGGTGCTTGCTGTTGGGCGCAAACACCCCATGAAACCGGGTAAGGTTCACACGTGGCTTCGGCACCAACGCCGACAGTCTTGCGATGAAGTCCAGCGGCTCAAAGATCACATGCGTGGTGCCGTCCCGGTACGGCGTCTTAAGCTGGTAGCGCACGTTGCCATTCTTCGTGAGCGACAGCCGTTTCTCAGACACCGCCGGGCGGCTGATGTAGTGGCACAGCCGTTCGAGTTTGCTGCGCTCATGGGCCTTGGCCGCTACGCCGGCATGTAGCGAGAAACCGGCAACCTTACCGGGCATGTCACCAAACTGATCTTCCGGGTCGCAGGCGGGCAGTGTCTGCAGGGTGAACACCTTGCGCCCTGCCTGTGGCCCCACGGCGATGCGATACGTGATGGAATGCCCCAGCAGTGGAGTCATCGCATCTTCATCCACCGCATCCAAGGCCAGGTAACTGTTTTCAGCATCCCGCTCCAGTAGGCCTTGCCGCTCCAAATAGCGGCCGACCCGATGGGCGATGGTGTGCGCCAGTTGGGTGAGTTCGGCGCTGGTCGGCGCCCTGACCCAGAGGAACCGGGCTGTTCCATTGGGACGCTCAACGTACACGCCATCGAGGAACAGCATGTGAAAGTGAATGTTGAGGTTCAGTGCACTGCCGAAGCGCTGGATCAGGGTGACGGCACCGGTCTTGGCCGCTTGGTGGGTATAGCCCGCTTTCTTGACCAGATGCGTGGCGATGACGCGGTAAACGATGCCCAACACCCGGCCCATGACCTCCGGCCGGCTGGCGAACAGAAAGCGCAATTGAAAGGGAAAGCTGAGTACCCATTGGCGCATGGGCTGTACGGGCAGAACCTCATCGACCAGTAGCGCGGCGCTTTCGGCCATACGCCGTGCGCCACAACTAGGACAGAAGCCCCGACGTTTGCAGCTGAACGCAACCAGGTGCTCAGCGTGACACGACTCACAACGCACCCGCAGAAAGCCGTGTTCGAGACGGCCGCATTTGAGGTAGTCGTCAAACTCGCGTTGCACATAGCCGGGCAGTTCCCTGCCCTGCGCCGCCAAATGGGCAGCGAACGTCGGGTAGTATTCTTCGACGATCCGATAGAGCAGGGTTTGCTCGGGCCGGTGACGCTGGTAACGACCAGTGTTCTCGTCCCGGCTGGCCATCCTGGCCGCCACTTGGGGCATGATCCGCATCCTTGCGATACTGTGTTTTTATACAGTTTATCGCTCAGCTGCGAGATATTGAAGTCTCAGCTGTGATGCCAGCCAGTGCCAGACATTGCCTGTGAGTGCCAGTCACTCCCACTCTATTGTAAACAAGACATTTTTATCTTTTATATTCAATGGCTTATTTTCCTGCTAATTGGTAATACCATGAAAAATACCATGCTCAGAAAAGGCTTAACAATATTTTGAAAAATTGCCTACTGAGCGCTGCCGCACAGCTCCATAGGCCGCTTTCCTGGCTTTGCTTCCAGATGTATGCTCTTCTGCTCCTGCAGCTAATGGATCACCGCAAACAGGTTACTCGCCTGGGGATTCCCTTTCGACCCGAGCATCCGTATGAGACTCATGCTCGATTATTATTATTATAGAAGCCCCCATGAATAAATCGCTCATCATTTTCGGCATCGTCAACATAACCTCGGACAGTTTCTCCGATGGAGGCCGGTATCTGGCGCCAGACGCAGCCATTGCGCAGGCGCGTAAGCTGATGGCCGAGGGGGCAGATGTGATCGACCTCGGTCCGGCATCCAGCAATCCCGACGCCGCGCCTGTTTCGTCCGACACAGAAATCGCGCGTATCGCGCCGGTGCTGGACGCGCTCAAGGCAGATGGCATTCCCGTCTCGCTCGACAGTTATCAACCCGCGACGCAAGCCTATGCCTTGTCGCGTGGTGTGGCCTATCTCAATGATATTCGCGGTTTTCCAGACGCTGCGTTCTATCCGCAATTGGCGAAATCATCTGCCAAACTCGTCGTTATGCATTCGGTGCAAGACGGGCAGGCAGATCGGCGCGAGGCACCCGCTGGCGACATCATGGATCACATTGCGGCGTTCTTTGACGCGCGCATCGCGGCGCTGACGGGTGCCGGTATCAAACGCAACCGCCTTGTCCTTGATCCCGGCATGGGGTTTTTTCTGGGGGCTGCTCCCGAAACCTCGCTCTCGGTGCTGGCGCGGTTCGATGAATTGCGGCTGCGCTTCGATTTGCCGGTGCTTCTGTCTGTTTCGCGCAAATCCTTTCTGCGCGCGCTCACAGGCCGTGGTCCGGGGGATGTCGGGGCCGCGACACTCGCTGCAGAGCTTGCCGCCGCCGCAGGTGGAGCTGACTTCATCCGCACACACGAGCCGCGCCCCTTGCGCGACGGGCTGGCGGTATTGGCGGCGCTGAAAGAAACCGCAAGAATTCGTTAACTGCACATTCGGGATATTTCTCTATATTCGCGGTTCAGCAGGCATGTCCCCTTTGAGGGCGACCCGACGACAGGATAATCGACCTTATGGTGCGCAAATATTTCGGCACAGACGGTATTCGTGGCAAAGCCAACGAAGGCGCGATGACGGCGGAAACCGCCTTGCGCGTCGGCATGGCGGCTGGCCGTGTCTTTCGTCGCGGTGACCACCGCCATCGTGTCGTGATCGGCAAGGATACGCGCCTGTCGGGCTATATGCTTGAACCCGCGCTCACAGCCGGTTTCACCTCGATGGGCATGGACGTATTCCTTTTTGGCCCGCTGCCGACAACGTATAGGAAGAATAAACGCCCTTTTCACCCAAGTCCAACAGCTTTGGACCGCAGTTGACTCTTTCGACACCCCTGCGATGCAACCCAATCCGGCTGACGGGGAGCCAGCAACGCTGAAAATTTACCCTCCTCTTTCCCACTAGCGGCTCCTTTTCCGACAACCAGCACGGCGGATCCCTGCCGCGGCGCTGTGAACGCAGCATTTTGATTGGTATCGTTGGCCTTCAGGCTCGTCAGTCAAACAGACCCAGGAGCAGCTCAGCCGGTGGCGCCCGGCTTTCGGGTAACGCCCTGGTCCCGCTGGTTTCGGCTTTGTGCTTCAGGTGATCAAGGATCTGCTTGATCACTATAGGGTCTTCAATGCAGGCGATGACTTTCATGGCGCCGCCGCAGCCGCTGCAGGTCTCGATGTCGATATTGAAAACACGCTTGAGCCGTTGCGCCCATGTCATCGACGCTCGCCGTTGTGCTGGTGTTGCCGGTTCATCAGCCACCCTGACCTTGTTGCCCCTGCCCCGTTTTGCCGGCGTGACCAACGCCCGGTGCCGACTGTTGGGTGCGAACACCCCGTGGAAGCGGGTTAGGTTGACTCTGGGCTTCGGTACCAGGGCGGCCAGCCTTGCAATGAAATCCAATGGTTCGAAAATGACGTGCGTGGTGCCGTCCCGGTACGGCGTCTTGAGCTGGTAGCGCACGTTGCCGCCTCGTGTTAACGACAGCCGCTTCTCGGATACCGCCGGGCGGCTGATGTACCGGCACAGCCGTTCGAGCTTCTTGCGTTCATCGGCCCTGGCCGCCACGCCGGCGTGCAGGCTGGACCCGGCTACCTTGCCAATCCCGTCACCGAACGGATCACCACTGGTCGGCAGAGTTTGCAAAGTGAACACCTTTCGCCCCGCCTGTGAACCGACAGCGATACGGTAAGTGATCGAGTGCCCCAGCAGGTGTCATCGGGTCGTCATCCACCGCATCCGAGGCCAGATAGCTGTTTTCGACATCCCGTTCCAGCAGGCCTTGCCGTTCCAGATAGCGACCCACCCGGTGGGCGATGGTGTGCGTCAGCTGGGTGAGCTCTGGGCTGGTCGGCGCCTTGACCCAGCGGAAACGCGCTGAGCCGTGGGATTGCTCGACATACACACCGTCGAGAAACAGCATGTGGAAGTGAACATTCAGATTGAGCGCCGATCCAAAACGCTGGATCAGGGTGACCGCGCCCGTCTTGGCCACTTGGTGGGTATGGCCCGCTTTCTTGACCAGGTGCGTGGCAATGACGCGGTAAACGATGCCCAGCACCCACCCCATGATCTCGGGCCGGCTGGCAAACAGGAAACGCAGCTGAAACGGGAAGCTCAACACCCACTGACGCATGGGTTGTTCAGGCAGTACTTCATCAACCAGCAAGGCGGCACTTTCGGCCATCCGCCGCGCCCCACAGCTCGGGCAGAAACCGCGACGCTTACAGCTGAAAGCGACCAGGTGCTCGGCGTGGCAAGACTCGCAGCGAACCCGTAGAAAGCCATGCTCCAGCCGCCCGCATTGGAGAAATTCTTCAAATTCCCGTTGCACATAGCCCGGCAATTCCTTTCCCTGCTCTGCCATAAGCGCAGCGAATGCCGGGTAATACTCGTCAACGATCTGATAGAGAAGGGTTTGCTCGGGTCGGTGGCTCTGGTAACGACCAGTATCCCGATCCCGGCTGGCCGTCCTGGCCGCCACATGAGGCATGTTCCGCGTCCTTGCAATACTGTGTTTACATACAGTCTATCGCTTAGCGGAAAGTTCTTTTACCCTCAGCCGAAATGCCTGCCGTTGCTAGACATTGCCAGCCAGTGCCCGTCACTCCCACTCGATTGTAAACAAGCACACAAAACCCTTTAGTGACAACAATTTGCAAGAACTATCAGGCTCAGTGCCATGAAAAATACCATGACCAGATCATGAGGTTGAACACGGCTTGCGCCGGCAGCGTTCACGCTCCTGGTCGGCGATCTCGCCCGGCTGCAATGCTAGCTCAGCATCGGTCATGCGCTCCAGCACGTCGCGTAGGCGGATGGTGCAAGGAATGGGCGGCAGCTCGAACTCATAGCCGCCGGCGATCATTTCGGACGCAATCTCCTCGGTGATGAAAAACGGCTCGTCGTCTTGGTTCGGCTTCTTCATGCCCTTTCCTCCTGGCGCTCATCCTGGCCGACAGCGGCCAGGGCATCGGCTTCCGTCAATGCGTCCTCCACGAACGCGCCGTGCTGCTTCGCTTCGGCCTGGCTGACCTCGGCCCATATCCGTTTCACCTGGGCCGCACTGTACCCGGCCAGCTCGGCGGTCTTGTTGATGCTGTAGCCGGACTTGCGCAGCGCGACAACTTGGGCGCGGCGCTTCGGATCAGCACGGCGGCCCTTGTACCGCCCGGCCTGGCGGGCCAACTCAATGCCTTGGCGCTGGCGTTCGCGCCTGTCCTCGTAGTCGTCGCGGGCCATCTGCAAGGCCAGGCGAAAAAGCATGATCTGCACGGCTTCCAGCACGATCTTGGCGACGCCCTGGGCCTCGGCCGCCAGGTCGGATAGATCGACCACGCCAGGGACGGCCAGGCGTGCGCCTTTGGCCTGTATCGAGGCCACCAGGCGCTCGGCCTCGGGCAAAGGTAGGCGGCTGATGCGGTCGATCTTCTCGGCAATGACCACCTCGCCGGGCTGTAGGTCGCCGATCATGCGCAGCAGCTCAGGCCGGTCGGCGCGTGCGCCGGATGCCTTCTCACGGTAGATGCCGGCGACGTAGTAGCCGGCGGCCTTCGCGGCCGTAGTGATCGCCTCTTGGCGTTCCAAGTCCTGCGCGTCGGTGCTGACGCGCAGATAGACCCGCGCCACCATCGGCGCGGCTACTGGCTTCGTCCTGCGCATACTTGCGGGCTCCTTTGGGCATACTCAAATGCACCCATCTTAAACTGGCAGCTAATGTACAAAAGTTGATAGAAGCACACAAGTTCAATTTTGCACTTCTGCCCCACTATTGCAAAACTGCTTGTTAGTAGCC
Organism: Acinetobacter towneri; assembly: GCF_017498585.1. Taxonomy (NCBI): domain Bacteria; kingdom Pseudomonadati; phylum Pseudomonadota; class Gammaproteobacteria; order Moraxellales; family Moraxellaceae; genus Acinetobacter; species Acinetobacter towneri. Next base: position 63,683 of record NZ_CP071767.1, on the reverse strand, counting down.
GTTTTTTCTTACTGTTTATAGATTCAATAATTTTTGAAACGAAAAATTGGGACTAAACATTTCGGTTTCGTTTTCTGTCGATTCGTCCTGCGTATCTTTTGCATAAACAAACATTTGTTGTTCGTAGTTTTCGATGGCATTTTCAATACTTGTAAATTCTCCGTTTGTAAGGTTTTCAGACAATATCAAAGCATCCAATAATCCCGTATTTACACCCTGTCCTGCAAAAGGCGACATCAAATGAGCAGCATCGCCAATCATTGTTATGGGTAATGGACGGTTACTTTTCCAATCATTGTTCAAAGGAAATTTCCTTGTGGGCAAGCATTGAAATGTTGATACCGAACGTATTAATTGTTTGTAAACTTCACTCCATTTGGAAAATCTTTTCAATAAAAAATCGGCAACGCTGTTTCTGTCCTGAAAATCTAAGGGAATTTTATTTTTCCATTCATCGGGCGTTTTAAAACTAATTCCTAAATACAATGCACCATTATTATTGGGATTGGCAAACAATAAAATGCCCTGATGTCCCGCCATTAATCGGTTGCCGTTGCATAGCTGAAAAAATCCGGGACAGTTTATTTCCGGTTGAAGAATATCAGCTTGGATGTTGAAAGTACCGGTTTCTTCAACTTGCGTGTCGGTAACAAAGCTCCTTATTTTCGACATTCCACCATTGGCAAGAATAACCAAATCTGCTGTTTCACTCGGTTTATTCTCAAAAGTTAGTGTCCACTTCTTCTTACCAGGTTCAAGCATAACAAGTTTTCTATCCCAAATAACCGTGTCGTTTTCTAAACTATTCAACAAGATAGCCCTTAAGTCATTTCTGTTTATTTCAGGATTGTCAAATCGATTTTCGGGCTTTACATTTTTTGTGGATAAAATATTGCCTTTTTCATCAGCAATATTTACACCCATTGGTAAGGCTAAGTCATAATAAGTTTGTAACAATCCCGCTTTTTTCATTGCTTCCTGACCTGAACCTTTGTGTAGGTCAAGGGTTCCACCAAAAATTCTTGCCTCTCGGTCGTTGTCTCTTTCGTAAACTGAAACGTCTATGCCGTTTTGCTGTAATAATTTTGCCATAGTCAGTCCAACGGGTCCACCACCAATTATTGCAACGTTCTTATCACTAAGTAAATTCATTTGTTTGTCCGTATCTATTCGCATTGTCATTCAAAAATGGCACATAACAAGTGGCTATACGCCAAATGGCGTATATATCCACTATATCTTATTTTGCTAAACCTTTCATTATCAGTGACAAATCCGTTTTCAACCGTTTACCGTTCGTTTCTACTCTCTCAAAAGGATTTATATTCATAGTGCTTTTTGTTAAGTTTTGCTCAAATATACAAATCCTTTCTATATATCTAACAAATCCATCGGACTTTTTAATTGTTCCATTCCCTTGGTGGTAATATGTGTATAAACCTCAGTTGTTTTACTGCTTGAATGACCTAACAACGATTGAATATAACGTAAACTCGTACCATTCTCAAGCAAATGCGTTGCAAAGCTATGTCGTAAGGTATGTACAGTAACTTCCTTTTGAATCTTTGCTTTTAAAACAGCTGCTTTAAAAATGTTTTGAATACTTCGGCTTGAGTATGCGCCACCTTTTTGACCTTCAAATAAATAATCTTTTGGTTTATATTCCATAAAGTATGTTCTTAAAATAATTAATGTTTTCTCAGATAAAATGGTATAACGATCTCTTTTTCCTTTTGACTGTTCTATACGAATTTGCATGCGCTTGGAGTCAATGTCTTTTATTTTCAGGTTTATACATTCAGAAATGCGCAAACCTGCCGAATAAATAGTCATCAGAATAGCCTTGTGTTTCACGTTTTCAATAGCGCGTAGTACCCGAATGGTTTCTTCTTCACTCATCACAACAGGAAGTGTTTTTTCTTTTTTTGGTCTTTCGATGAAATATGTTTTCCGTTGTCCACCCAAAACACGTTCGTAATAAAACTGGCACTGTTGCAAAGTTAGCGATGAGGCAGCCTTTTGTCTTATTCAAAGGCCTTACATTTCAAAAACTCTGCTTACCAGGCGCATTTCGCCCAGGGGATCACCATAATAAAATGCTGAGGCCTGGCCTTTGCGTAGTGCACGCATCACCTCAATACCTTTGATGGTGGCGTAAGCCGTCTTCATGGATTTAAATCCCAGCGTGGCGCCGATTATCCGTTTCAGTTTGCCATGATCGCATTCAATCACGTTGTTCCGGTACTTAATCTGTCGGTGTTCAACGTCAGACGGGCACCGGCCTTCGCGTTTGAGCAGAGCAAGCGCGCGACCATAGGCGGGCGCTTTATCCGTGTTGATGAATCGCGGGATCTGCCACTTCTTCACGTTGTTGAGGATTTTACCCAGAAACCGGTATGCAGCTTTGCTGTTACGACGGGAGGAGAGATAAAAATCGACAGTGCGGCCCCGGCTGTCGACGGCCCGGTACAGATACGCCCAGCGGCCATTGACCTTCACGTAGGTTTCATCCATGTGCCACGGGCAAAGATCGGAAGGGTTACGCCAGTACCAGCGCAGCCGTTTTTCCATTTCAGGCGCATAACGCTGAACCCAGCGGTAAATCGTGGAGTGATCGACATTCACTCCGCGTTCAGCCAGCATCTCCTGCAGCTCACGGTAACTGATGCCGTATTTGCAGTACCAGCGTACGGCCCACAGAATGATGTCACGCTGAAAATGCCGGCCTTTGAATGGGTTCATGTGCAGCTCCATCAGCAAAAGGGGATGATAAGTTTATCACCACCGACTATTTGCAACAGTGCCGATAAAAATATATCATCATGAACAATAAAACTGTCTGCTTACATAAACAGTAATACAAGGGGTGTTATGAGCCATATTCAACGGGAAACGTCTTGCTCGAGGCCGCGATTAAATTCCAACCTGGATGCTGATTTATATGGGTATAGATGGGCTCGCGATAATGTCGGGCAATCAGGTGCGACAATCTATCGATTGTATGGGAAGCCCGATGCGCCAGAGTTGTTTCTGAAACATGGCAAAGGTAGCGTTGCCAATGATGTTACAGATGAGATGGTCAGACTAAACTGGCTGACGGCATTTATGCCTCTTCCGACCATCAAGCATTTTATCCGTACTCCTGATGATGCATGGTTACTCACCACTGCGATCCCCGGGAAAACAGCATTCCAGGTATTAGAAGAATATCCTGATTCAGGTGAAAATATTGTTGATGCGCTGGCAGCGTTCCTGCGCCGGTTGCATTCGATTCCTGTTTGTAATTGTCCTTTTAACAGCGATCGCGCATTTCGTCTCGCTCAGGCGCAATCACGAATGAATAACGGTTTGGTTGATGCGAGTGATTTTGATGACGAGCGTAATGGCTGGCCTGTTGAACAAGTCTGGAAAGAAATGCATAAGCTTTTGCCATTCTCACCGGATTCAGTCGTCACTCATGGTGATTTCTCACTTGATAACCTTATTTTTGACGAGGGGAAATTAATAGGTTGTATTGATGTTGGACGAGTCGGAATCGCAGACCGATACCAGGATCTTGCCATCCTATGGAACTGCCTCGGTGAGTTTTCTCCTTCATTACAGAAACGGCTTTTTCAAAAATATGGTATTGATAATCCTGATATGAATAAATTGCAGTTTCATTTGATGCTCGATGAGTTTTTCTAATCAGAATTGGTTAATTGGTTGTAACACTGGCAGAGCATTACGCTGACTTGACGGGACGGCGCTTCCCTACCCTCATGGCCGCCTCCCAGGAATCGACCCAGGTGCTTATCGTGGACATAATCCTTTACTCATAAATTTATCTTATTCCATTATTGTACCTGTCACGCAAAACTTGCAGAAAAGCCATAAACGCAGGAGAATCCTGTCGGCGGTGAGGATAATAAATATGGTAGCCGTCAAAATATGGACACCACTCGGTCAGAACAGCAATCAGCTTGCCGCTTTTGATATATCCATCTGCAACATACTCGGGAATATAGGCAATCCCCAGCCCGTCTAATGCTGCATCGAGCTGATGAATCGTGCTGTTCGCAATATATTGCCCTTTGACTTTCAGACTGAATTTCTGAGCATCTTTCTCGAATTCCCAGGCGTACAATCCACTCGTATCAGAATAGCGGACGTTAATGCAGTTGTGGTTCAAAAGATCCTGCGGCTTCCTGGGCTTAGCATAACGCTTAAAATGGCACTGTTGCAAAGTTAGCGATGAGGCAGCCTTTTGTCTTATTCAAAGGCCTTACATTTCAAAAACTCTGCTTACCAGGCGCATTTCGCCCAGGGGATCACCATAATAAAATGCTGAGGCCTGGCCTTTGCGTAGTGCACGCATCACCTCAATACCTTTGATGGTGGCGTAAGCCGTCTTCATGGATTTAAATCCCAGCGTGGCGCCGATTATCCGTTTCAGTTTGCCATGATCGCATTCAATCACGTTGTTCCGGTACTTAATCTGTCGGTGTTCAACGTCAGACGGGCACCGGCCTTCGCGTTTGAGCAGAGCAAGCGCGCGACCATAGGCGGGCGCTTTATCCGTGTTGATGAATCGCGGGATCTGCCACTTCTTCACGTTGTTGAGGATTTTACCCAGAAACCGGTATGCAGCTTTGCTGTTACGACGGGAGGAGAGATAAAAATCGACAGTGCGGCCCCGGCTGTCGACGGCCCGGTACAGATACGCCCAGCGGCCATTGACCTTCACGTAGGTTTCATCCATGTGCCACGGGCAAAGATCGGAAGGGTTACGCCAGTACCAGCGCAGCCGTTTTTCCATTTCAGGCGCATAACGCTGAACCCAGCGGTAAATCGTGGAGTGATCGACATTCACTCCGCGTTCAGCCAGCATCTCCTGCAGCTCACGGTAACTGATGCCGTATTTGCAGTACCAGCGTACGGCCCACAGAATGATGTCACGCTGAAAATGCCGGCCTTTGAATGGGTTCATGTGCAGCTCCATCAGCAAAAGGGGATGATAAGTTTATCACCACCGACTATTTGCAACAGTGCCGTTCAGGCAGTACTTCATCAACCAGCAAGGCGGCACTTTCGGCCATCCGCCGCGCCCCACAGCTCGGGCAGAAACCGCGACGCTTACAGCTGAAAGCGACCAGGTGCTCGGCGTGGCAAGACTCGCAGCGAACCCGTAGAAAGCCATGCTCCAGCCGCCCGCATTGGAGAAATTCTTCAAATTCCCGTTGCACATAGCCCGGCAATTCCTTTCCCTGCTCTGCCATAAGCGCAGCGAATGCCGGGTAATACTCGTCAACGATCTGATAGAGAAGGGTTTGCTCGGGTCGGTGGCTCTGGTAACGACCAGTATCCCGATCCCGGCTGGCCGTCCTGGCCGCCACATGAGGCATGTTCCGCGTCCTTGCAATACTGTGTTTACATACAGTCTATCGCTTAGCGGAAAGTTCTTTTACCCTCAGCCGAAATGCCTGCCGTTGCTAGACATTGCCAGCCAGTGCCCGTCACTCCCACTCTATTGATGTGTGCTTAAAAAACAGGAGGGTTTAACTTGGTAAACTATACATACTCATTAGGAGTTTACCATGAGCAAGAAACAGAAGACTTACACCGCAGAATTTAAAGCTGAAGCCATAAAAGCCATTGAAGAGAACCAAGGTAATGTATCGGAATCCGCTAGACAACTTGGCATTTCAATGCAAACCCTTTCGAACTGGAATAACAAAGCAAAGGCTGGAACTTTAGCAGGCACAAAACAGTATTCGCCCGATCTAAACGCCTTACTCGAAGAAAATAAGAAGCTTAAACAACAGCTCAAAACAGCTGAAATGGAACGTGAATTTTTAAAAAAGGCAGCAGCGTACTTTGCCAAAGAAAGTCAGTGAGGTACGCCTATATGAAATCGCAAAGCCACTTATTTCCGATTATTTTAATGGCTCGATTACTTCGTGTATCCGTTTCTCGCTTTTATGATTGGCTAAAGCGAGGCATGAGTAAAAGATCAATTCAGCGAAATCAGCAGACAATTTTGGTCAAAATAGCCCATGAAGAAACCAAACAAAGCTATGGCTATGTTCGATTAACCAAGCATTTACAAGCGCAAGGTATCAAAATAAGTACGTATGCTGTGCGCCAAATAAAAAAATCAAATCAGTTGTATTGTAAGCGCCATAAGCGTTTCAAAAGAACCACGAACAGTGATCACAACCGTTCTATTTATGACAATTTACTCAAGCAACAGTTTTCAATGACGAAGCCTAATCTTGCGTGGTCGAGTGACATTACCTACATTTGGACGGCTGAGGGCTGGTTGTACTTGGCAGCTGTCAAAGATCTTTACACGAAACAGGTTGTTGGCTATAGCTTAAATGAGCGCATGACAGCCAAGCTTGTTTGTGATGCATTGAATATGGCTATTCGCAATCAGAAACCTGCTAAAGATCTCATTGTACATTCAGATAGAGGCAGCCAATATTGCAGTAATGAATATCGAAACTTACTTGAGAAATTTGATTTTCAGGGTTCAATGAGCAAAAAAGGCGACTGCTTTGATAATGCACCGATAGAGAGTTTCTGGGGCATACTCAAAAATGAACTAGTCCATCATCGCAACTACAAAACAAGGGAAGAAGCCAAAGCGGATATTACAAAATATATAGAGTTATTTTATAATCAGCGAAGAATTCAAAAAGGCTTGGATTTTAAGACACCAAATCAAATGGCAGAAGACTTTTATCGGTTAGCTGCCTAGAATCTCCCAAGTGAAAGTCTCCTGCTAATTCAGCACACATCACTGTTGATAAATTTTCTAAACAAAAAGGATCAAACTAATCTATAAGCTTTGTGGGTTAGAAAAAAAATAACTCACTTTGCATTGATCATATTTAAATTCTTGTTTTATCCATAGCACTAACCTATTAATTTTAAAAAATAATAGGTACTGGCTAAATAGCAAATCGATACATATCTTTTTCATAGAGGAAATATGATTTTAGTAAGTTCTTGTCTGGCTGGCTTAAAGGTACGTTATAACGGGACGCATAGCTTAAACGAAAAAATCGAAAAATTAGTCAAAGATGGAAAAGCTACTATGGTATGTCCAGAGATTCTTGGCGGTTTATCAACACCACGCGAACCTGCCGAGATTTCGGGAGGTAATGGCGATGATGTCTTAGATGGAAAAGCCTGTGTAATTGAAAAATCAGGAAAGGATGTGACTTCAATCTATATTGAAGGGGCATATAGAACTTTAAAAAAAGTTCAATTATTAAAAGCTACTCTGGTAGTGCTTAAAGAAAATAGCCCTTCATGTGGTAGTTCAATGATTTACGATGGTCAATTTAATGGGAATAAGATCTATGGCAATGGAGTTACCTCCGCTTTGCTTAAACGTCATAATATAAAAGTCATTTCAGAAGAAACTTTTTGGCAACTTTTACCCTAGTTCCTCCGCTTTTATTTAAAATCTTCATGCAACTCCAACCACGCCCCCCTTTGCAATATCAAGTCTCTTCGGTATTTAGAGATATAGTGAGGTAATAATCTAAGAAGCATATCCATTACTTCCACATCAGTTAAAAAGTAGTGGTTCAATTTTATGCTGTAATTCTTTAACAATTTTAGCAAGCTGATCATGTAAAACTAACCAACATTGCTCATGACCTTGCCCAATATATTCATCTATTATGAGTTGCAAAATGTCTTGATCTATCTGACTTAAGAATTCTAAAAACCATGTCGCAGCAACATCCTTGGCAACTATTGTTTTATGATCTAATGTATAAGCTATACGGCATAGCGCTAAAATTTGATTACATTCATCCTGATCGTCTTTCCAATGAGCAATAATTTGTGGATAAGTTTTTTGCATGGCAAATATTAATTGTTCATAGCTAATTGGATTTAACCAATCGCAAATATCAGGTCCAAAGATAGTAATGTTATGTAATTGGGCAGTTTTAAGTAAAATACTAATATCTGGATCAGATTGACTATAAAGTAATTCACCTTTGAGTAATTCTTCTCTCAACCACTCGCCATATTGTAGCTGATATGTATATGGATGATTTTTATTGGTAATACTCCCTTTTTCTAATATCGTAATTTCTAAGGCACGCGCTGTAGCATGACCAATCGGAACAGATATATTTAGAAAATTCTGCGCTAATTGTTTTCTTTCCTGATCGGTAATTTCACGTTCAATAATAACTAAAATATCAAGATCACTTTTATGTTTTAAACCACCATCAACATACGAACCATATAAATAAATAGCATAAAGCTTATCTTTAAAATTTTTTTGTAAAAGCTGTTTTACACTTTCAACTTGGCGACACTCTTCATCATTTAAGCTTTGCATATGATTTTTAATTTAAAAAAATAAGTAATGAATTCATAGAGCATTATACAGAATAAGTGTAAATAATTTAATCAATTAGTAAATAACATACTATTTTTACAATATATTTACTTTCAATATAGAGTTTAATACATAAAACTCTATCAATCAAAAAAAGCTTGAAACAACATCTGAATAGTAAGAGTCATTTCCTCCTCACTTAGAGATGGATCCGGAAATTTGAACAACTCCTATAAGTGATACTCTGCTCCTCAAATGATGTTATAAACATCAATATATGGAGTATTTTATGGCACGTAGACCAAGAAGAAATCATTCAAACGACTTTAAGGCTAAGGTAGCACTTGCTGCGATCAAAGCAGAAAAAACACTTGCTGAATTGAGTTCTGAGTTTGATGTTCATCAAAACCAAATTATTGACTGGAAAAATCAATTGATCTCAGCTTCCTCACAAGCTTTCGATCAATCAAAAGCTCCATCAGAACCTCCCATTGATCTTAAAAAGTTACATGCAAAAATCGGTGAGCAGGCATTAGAAATTGATTTTTTAGAAGGTGTGTTGAAGAAACTGGGCCGCTTCAACCACAAAAGTTAATCGATCACTCACTTCAGATTTCAGTATCTAAACAAGCTAAGTTACTGAAAGTCTCTCGTGGTTGTTATTATTATCGCCCAAAACCTGTTAGCTCATCAGATCTGAAGCTGATGCGATGTATTGATGAATTACATATGCAATATCCTTTTGCAGGCAGTCGTATGATGCGTGATTTGTTGAATCGTCAAGGGCATCATATAGGACGACGTCATACACGTACTTTAATGAAGAAAATGGGTATTCAGGCGTTATATTGCAAACCAAATTTAAGCCAGGCTAATCAAGCTCACCGTAAATATCCATATCTGCTCAAAGGATTGGCTATTCAGCGCAGTAATCAAGTGTGGTCTACGGATATAACGTATATCCCTATGGCAAAAGGCTTTGTTTATTTATGTGCTGTGATTGATTGGCATAGCCGCAAGGTACTTGCGCATAGGGTATCGATTAGTATGGAGGTGGATTTTTGTATTTCGGCTTTAAATGAAGCGATTGAAAAATATGGATCACCTGAAATATTGAATACAGACCAAGGCAGTCAGTTCACCAGTGATGCATTTATTGATGTATTGAAATCAAATGGCATTCAAATCAGTATGGATGGTAAAGGTCGATGGGTAGATAATGTGATGGTTGAACGATTATGGCGGAGCGTTAAATATGAAGAGGTGTATCTCAAAGCTTATAGCAGTGTCACAGATGCGAAAAAGCAATTGAGTGCATATTTTGAGTTTTATAATCTGAAACGACCTCATTCGAGTCTAGACAAAATGACACCAAATGAGTTTTACTATGATCAGCTACCCCAACAAAACAAGGTGGCTTAACTAGAGCGGAATATCACTTATAAATACGCTTTTAGTTGTTCAAACAAGTGGAACCACCTCTGTTTGTAATGATATTTTATAAAATTCAATATTAGATCTGCAGAGAAAAACTTATCAAACTAAGTATTGGCTAGTCTTTTTCTTCGAAAAACTTATCAAACGAAGTATTAAGTTAATCTTTTTCTTCAACTTCTTCCTTAAACTCAAACAAATCATTCATCGTACAGTTAAAGTACTTACACAACTTATCGGCGACTGGTAATTCAATACGTACAGCACGGTCATAATACATACTTGTGAGCGTGTTGCGATTGATACCTGTTGCATGCACCACTTCACTTAATTTTAAAATTTTTCTATCGCCCATGAGGCTAGATAACTTACAAGTAATCATATTTAAATTAATTTACAAAAAATAACTTGCTGTGGGTTATTTGAAGTTGTTGACTGAGTAATACTTTGCTAAAATTAACCTACAGCAGGTTATTACAACTTATAGAAAGTATATTTTATCCATTTCAACTAAATTATAACTTTTTAAATATAAGGATTGAACCTGCATTAGATTATTTTGTGGAGATGACCGCCGTGTTACCAAATGAGTTATTGATCAGCCAGCAAGCTCGTGACTTAGGAAATCAATTAATTAAAGAAATGAACATCAATAGAAGTTATGGAATGGCTAATTTTCTTGGAGTAAATACTTGCTATGATAATCATCAGGCTGTACTTATTTGGACATTTCAACTGCTTGAAAGGGAACCTGCCTTAAATGAATTAGCAGAAATTAAAAAATATTTTCTTTTAATCTTTCCAGATAGTGTTTATCAATTAGCCTAAGTTGTTTTTAAAATTAATTTATTAAATAAAAAGCACTAAATCAAAGAAAGCTTTATTTAAAAATACCTATTAATTCAAAAACATACCATTTACTGAATATATGAAGCATAGGTTCCTGCTCTATCACTCACTCGTACTAAAATTACATCGCTCTTTTTACTGATACTAAACAATTTATGTCCACGCCACGTTCTGCGGCTTCGAGGGCTAGTTTTTGTTGAACCACTGAGAACAAGGACAACAAACTGCCTACTATATTTTCCCGGAGAGTGGTGTAGGAACTTTTTCATTATTGCTAATCATATCAGCGACAACATCAGCAACGAGCTCCTCTATTCCTGAGAATGCTTTAGACTGATCCGCATCAAGCCAAGACAATGATGGAAACTCAGCACATCATTCGTTTAAGACCTATTTTAATGACGGCACTGGTCGCAAGTTTAGGTTTTATTCCAATGGCGTTAAACACTGGAATTGGTGCAGAAGTACAACGACCACTAGCAACAGTTGTTATCGGCGGTATTGTATCTTCTACAATTTTAACTTTGTTTGTATTGCCTATTTTATATCAATGGGCGCATGGCTCTGAGAGTAGCAAACAGCAATCCGACGAAATTTAAAATCAAAAAAAGCAGCTTAATTACTAGGTTATGCCTAATTAAGCTGCTTTTAATATTGTATGCCCAACATTTTATTGATAAAGCTTACTGCGCTTCATCCCGACAATTTTCATTTAAAAACTCAAACTCTATCGTTGTATGCGATAAATGATAGGAAGATAATTTAGCTGCAACTTCTTGTTTAAGCCTAATTAATTCTTTAACGTCAAAGTTGTCACTCAGCTCAAGGTGCGCTGTTAAAACGTGACTTTCACCATCTAGTGACCAAAAGTGCATGTGGTGGATACCATTAACTTCAGGAAATTCCATTAGTGATAGTTTAATACGCTTTTGAGTCTCTTTATCGGGTGCAGCTTGAAGAAATAAAACGAGTGTTGATTTCAGGTTTTTGAAAACATTAAACAAGATGAACAGCGTGAACCCTATTGATAAAAGGGGATCTAATATCGGCAGTTCAGCGAACAACAGTACGATAGAGACTATAAGAACGGCAACCCATCCAAGTACATCTTCAAGAAGGTGCCATGTCAGCACTTTCTCATTTAATGTTTCACCCGCTTTTAATTTTAATACAGCATATCCGTTAACGGCAACGCCGAGTATCGCTAGCCCTAACATCCCCTCGACTACAGGCATTTCAGGATTGGACAGCTTTGGAATTGCTTCAAATAAAATCCAAATTGAGCCAATGATTAAAACAATACTGTTTATCAATGCGCCAAAGAGAGTAAGTCTACGATAACCATAACTAAACTTATCTGATGCTTCTTTATCTGAAAAACGACTTAAAATCCACGCAAAACCTATTGAAAGACTATCACCAAGATCGTGAACTGCATCTGCCATTATCGCCGTACTGTTAGTGAGCCAACCACCTATAAATTCGATAATAGTGAATGTCACATTAAGGAAAAATGCCCAACCAATACGGTCATCTTTACCATGTTGATGACTATGATTATGGTTGTGCATTTTGTACCTCTAGTACTTTTCTATTTCTTAGTTTTGATACATTCATATTAATCAAGTGACGTATCAAGCGTTGATATATCCAGCGTTTGAACCCCGACAAGTTAGTCCCTTTTTCGAGATAGAACTCATCAGGGGAATCATAAAGCCCAAAGTCATCATGAATACCTTCTTTTTGAATATAGGTATTTTCTCCACGCCAATCTGTATCTGGTGATGAAAAGCACTTTGTTGCAACACCATAACCACAAAAATCATCTTTTACTTGGTCAAATTTCTCCTGTAGAGAGCTTAAGTATTGCTCATCCAATATAAAGCCCTCTAAGTTTATCCAACGCCCTTCAAAGTAAACTTCTACCCAACTATGAATGATGTATTTAGGTGCTAACCAAAATACATAGCTTGGGATAGCACCTTTTTGTAGTTGCTGGTCTATGGTAAACCCATGAAATCGGCATTGAATGCCTAGTCCACGCAATAGTGCCATTAACAGATTACCCTTAGTATTACATTGTCCATAACCATCTGCTAGCACATCGCTTGCTGCAATATCATCGCTTTCATTATAACCAAAGAAAATCTCATCTTTTACAAACTGATAAGCGGCACCAATTTTGTTGAAGTTATCCAAGTTTTTCCACCTACGTTGATCGATCAAGGATTGGATATCTTTGTGTTCAAAATTAACGATATTCGTATTGTTTAAATATTTCTCAGTCATTTTTTATATATCCTTTTCGTTGCATACTTATACTATAGACTCTATAGTAACTATAGAGTCAAATGTCTGGGGGAAATTGATGAAAATAGGCGAATTGTCAAAAAAATCGGGCTGTTCAATACAAACGATTAGATATTATGAAAGAGAAGGATTTCTGTTAAATCCAAATCGTTCAGAAGGTAATTTCAGGCTGTATGATAGCAAAGCACTTAAACAATTGGAATTCGTAAAGCATTGTCGCAGCCTAGATATATCACTCAATGATATTAAACGTCTTATCGAATTAAAAAATAAGCCAGAAGAAAGCTGCTCTAGCGTTAATGCATTAATTGATCAGCAACTTGCACTAGTGAATAAACGCATGAAAGAATTAAGGGCGCTTAAAGCTGAATTACAACAAATGGCTAGTGCTTGTGGTTCGAACAACCCAACATACTCATTATATTCTGCTGACCATGTAACACGGCAAGTATATTGTTTACTATCCATTTGAAACCCCATAATGTTTTAAGTCTATGTATAAAAGTACGATTTTCACTTAGCAGTACTTAAATAATCACCCCACCACTGCATCATTTCAGTCCGCTGGGCTAAATAGTCAGCGTGATTATAGCTGGCACGGGTACGGTTCTTATCAATATGTGAAAGTTGTGCCTCAATCCAGTTATCCTGGAACAAACCTGAGTCATTCAAAATGGTACTAAAAGTGGAACGTAGTCCATGAGAGGATAATTGATGTTTTCCATAGCCCATCTTACGTATAGCCATATTTAATGTATTAAAATGAATCGGTTGATTATGTTTCCGTGGGCTAGCAAAAATGTACTTTTCACCGTATGACCATTGCATGACGTCCTTTAAAATATCTAAAGCCTGATCTGAAAGTGGAACTAAGAAGTCGGGAATCTCATGGCCTAATATGACTTTTCGTCGAAACTGTTTAATATGCAAGGCAGGTATTTTCCAGACTTTTTCATTTAAATCAAAATGATGAGGCTCAGCCAATAACAATTCAGCCCCTCGCACGCCAGTATGTAATTTGAACAGCAGTGCTTTTTTAATAATCGGATGGGCATCCAATTTTTGTAATTTATACTTAAAATCAGATATATCCTCCGCTTTCAAATACGGATAATTTTTCTTGATTTTACTGTTAATGGCGATTTTATTTAAACCATGCGCGATGTTGAATTCACAATAACCCATCGCTACAGCGTAGTCATAAATTTGGTTCAAATAACTACAAGCTTTCTTGACAGGTTCTTTTACTTGGCGTCCCTCTATTTTTTTGATTACTGAAACCAGGTCATAACGCTTGATGTTTTGAAAAGGTAGATCCTGAAGGTCTGGATAAATATCTTGCTGTAAGCATCTTTCTGCTAACTGTAGTACACCACAGCGGGGTAGATCGTTGAAGGCATTTTTCAGTTTGAACTGTAACCACTCCTCCCCGACCTTACCAAAGGTGATGACATTAGAGGCAGTATCTTGTTCAAAACAGAAATCATTGTCTTTAAAGTCATCTCTGACTTGTCGTGCCTTTTTCAGCGATAAATCAGGATAACGACCTAACTGAATGCGTCGACGTTTTTTAGTTTGTGGATCTGTATAGCGATAGCACCAAGATTTTCTTCCACTCGGCTCAATCTTCAGGCTAAGCCCATCTTCATCGGATAAAAAACTGGTTTTTTCCTTACAATGAGCTTGGCGAACTTTAATTTCAGTAAGACTCATGGAATTTAAATGAAACCTAACAATGGGTTGATTGGATCAATTATATCAAAATAGAACGCTTTATGTATGATGCGTACACTACGCATCATATAGATTTGTAAAGTATTGTTTTATAAATTTATTATTCAATATACTTTAATTTTAGTAACCAGTAGGAGTACCACTTCTTTTTTAGTTCTCAAATATCACGTTTTTTTTGACGCAATGATTCTATCTCGGACTTCGTCAGCTGTTTTACGAGAGATGAGGATATACTTTACCTCCCACTCTGTGAGCCTTTCAACGTCTCACGGCTCTATTTAATGTTATTGAATAATCAATGGATACCAGTAAAGCCTTTTAGGTCTGCTATTGTTTCTAATACAATAGTCTCCACGATCAAGGATTGGACTCAATGCATATTCCAGCATAAACCTACCACCTATTCCTATTCGCACCCTACCACTCATTCCTATTCCAAATCGGCCACTTAGGGTTTATTCAGTAATAGAATTTAAAGGCTTTATTGCCCAAACCTATATTCTTAAAAGCTTATTCAGCAATATAATTCTTAGATAAATTGCATATTCTTATCGTAAAGGACACTGATTCTTCTTTCATTTGGACAGTTACTATGAATTCACTTCCGTCCTAATAATCTGCCCCAAAAGCTTTTTGGCTTCCGATTCGGATCGGCTTTGTTGCACAAATACCTAAGAATATGATTTTATTAAATTTATTCTTAGGTTGAAATTTTCACAAACCTTTAAAAATCAGTGCCTTGCAAAATGTTTATGCAACAAAGCCTATTTAAATCGGCAACTTGAACATATTGATAAGTTAATAAATAATCACATAGATCAAGATCCAACATTGAAACAGGATTTGAAATTACTGCAAACTATTCCTTCAATCGGTGAACGATCAGGCTTATTACTGTTGGGGTTATTTCATTCGCACAAGTTTGAAAAAGCAAGTCAAGCTGCTGCATATGTAGGTTTGGTTCCAGTACATCAGTTGTCTGGCAGTTCAGTCAACAAGCAAAGTCACTTATCAAAAGCAGGTGACAGTAAAATACGCTCAGTATTGTATATGTCGGCATTAACAGCGATTAAATATAATCCACACATTGAAGCTTTATATCAACGATTATTAAGCCAGGGTAAAAATAAAATGTGTGCTTTAGGTGCTGCAATGCGCAAGCTTATACATCTGTGTTATGGCGTTTTAAAACATCAGACTGCCTATCGAAGAGATTATTTAGTGGTCGAATAATCTCAAAACCTGATTGACTACCAAGACGGTATCTCAGGTCCCGAATTTATCAGTCACGAATTTGTGCGCTGGGCTACTGAGCACGGTATTCGTATTGAATATATTCAACCGGGTAAGCCACAGCAGAATGCGTATATTGAACACTATAATCGGACCATACGTTATAGTTGGCTGAGCAAGCATTTATTTGATACTTTGGATGAAGTACAAGATTATGCAACAAACTGGTTGTGGCATTACAACCATGAAAGACCACATCAAGCTAACAAAGGAAAGCCACCTCTAATGGCTGCTTAACCTCTACTTTTAACTTCGGTTATTTATTGAAGGATTACCTTAAAAACTATTAATGTAGCTCCATTTTAAATAAAGAACCGCTTTTTTATTCAAAATAGGGTAGGAACGACTTTAACTAAATCAGTAAGGAATACTTAATGAAATATATCTAATCTCACCTATATTGTTATATGAAATATATATTGTAAATGGAATATCTTCAATTTTCCATTTTTGGCTTCTAACCACGCCATCATCATTCTTAATAAATAATGGCACTCCTAACATATTTTCAATTTCAGCTTTATTCATTGAAAATTTTAAATTAAATGGCAGTTCTTGTTTATATTGAGAAAAGCCTTCCACACCATCATTATAAAAAAATATAGTCGTTAAGTATATTTTTTCACCAGTTATGGGTTTGTCCTCCTGATTTAAATAAAAAGACTCATCAGTAAATATAAAACCCAATCCCTCATCATATTTACTAATATAAAAATTATACTCATCCAATAAATCACCATCTTCATCATAAATTGGTAATTTAATTTCCTCTTGACTTTTCACAAATTGATTTTTAACAAAAAAATCAACTAATTTTTCATCAATATTTGACTTACCCAACAGTGATATTAAATGATCAATAAACTTATTTGTCATTCTTTCTCGCCTCCTCATCCATAATATTTTTCAAAAATTTATCATAATCAGCATTATTTTTACAGCTCAATGTAGTACATGCTTCTTGCAACTTTGTAACGTACTCAGGCGTTAATTTTTTTGCATTATCTATCATTGCCTCAGAATCCCTAATTTGTGCTGCTTGTAAATCATTTGCATCATTTTCAATGAGTCCTTTATTATTTTTTCCTGCATAGGTTGGACCTGCGGCATGCACCTCATTTGGTACAGTTACACTCATTCCTTCATTAATAATACGATTTTTCTCTGCTTGAGTTAAGGGCGCTTCCTTTAAGTCTTCAGCTCTCTTTAATAATGCAGCTTTAGACGGCTGATGATCTCTAGCCACGGTTCCATCTCCAGTGACTTTCTTTTGATTTCCATAATTATCAACCCATCCCACATCAAGAGATTGCTTTTGATTTATTTCAATATCAGCATCTTTCCCCTTAGTGACACCTTTACCTACTCCAGCACCTACAACTCCAGCCACAGCATTAATTAAATATTCTGCACCTTGTTTATTTTTTTCAATTTCATTTGCAAATTTCAATTCATCTAATTTATTTTCAGATGTTGAGGCTTCAATTTCTTTAACTTTCTCTGAATTAGTCCAATTATTAATCGTATTTGAATTGGTAACATGAGCGGCGGCAGTTAATGATGTCGCCAGCGCATCAAATCCTTGAGCTATTTCAGCTCCTACCGCACTATCTAAAGCTAAAGATTTTCCTGTCTCAATTGCTAAACGGACTGGGCCTGAAATCATTAGTCCTACCGCAAGTTGAACAGTACCTAAATCAACTCCAGTATCTTCACTAATCTGCTTTATATTATTTCCTAAATCAGCAATATTGCTTAATATCGTCATACCAACTGTGGTTTGGGTCGTAACTTTTGTCTCAATGTCAGTTCCTTTCGCATAAATTACTTCTTGTTCATTTACGCCTATTTTAGGTTGTTTAAAAATCGTTTCTAAATCAACACCAGATTGAGCTAATGTATCTAGTTGACTCTGAATTTCACTAAACTCTTTTGCTGCATAGAAAAAATCTAATTTAGAAAATAAAGCTTCAACTTCTTTTGGCTCTATCCCTCGTTTGAGCAATTCACTTGCAACTTTGTCACCAACTACACCCGTTTCTTTATATTCACTTGGTAAATTGTAAAGCCTTGCCTGAATATTATTTAGTGTTTGTAAAGCCTTATCTTTATACTCACCCGCTGGTAAGGCTTGTGCTAAATTTTCTGCACTTTGACGGAAATTCTCTGGCAAATCCTTCTGTTCTTGAATAATCTCCTGTCGTCCAGCTTCTGTCAGTAATCGATGATCAATCGTTACTGAACCATCCAGCATACCTGTGGTCTGATCACGAGTAATTTCTTGGGTATTGTTGATATCACGGTTGGTGGTATGGTAATCCTCCCATAAATAACCGAAGTTAAAAGCAGAGGTTAAGCAGCCATTAGAGGTGGCTTTCCTTTGTTAGCTTGATGTGGTCTTTCATGGTTGTAATGCCACAACCAGTTTGTTGCATAATCTTGTACTTCATCCAAAGTATCAAATAAATGCTTGCTCAGCCAACTATAACGTATGGTCCGATTATAGCGTTCAATATACGCATTCTGCTGTGGCTTACCCGGTTGAATATATTCAATACGAATACCATGCTCAGTAGCCCAGCGCACAAATTCGTGACTGATAAATTCGGGACCATTATCGCATCGGATCACTAACGGTTTTTCTCTCCACTCCAGCAATTGATTCAACGTACGAATAACCCTGATTGTGGGCAATGAGAACCCTGCTTCAATGGCTAGGCCTTCGCGGCGGTAATCATCAATCACATTCAATAATCGAAACTTGCGACCATCGGAAAGCTGATCATGCATAAAATCTAATGACCAAACCTGATTTTCTCGGATTGGTTCTTTCAATGGTTCAGGCGCATGCCGTTTTAGTCTTCTTCTCGGTTTAATACGCAGATTCAGTGCCAACTCACAGTAAATGCGGTAAACCCGCTTGTGATTCCAGCAGCAACTCTCAACATGCCGTAAATACGAGAAGCACAAACCAAAGCCCCAATCGGAATTTTCCTCAGTGAGTTCAATGAGCTGTTCAGCAATGAGTGCATTGTCATCGCTGAGTTTGGCTTGATAGCGGTAGCAGGTTTCACTAATGCCAAATGCTTTACAAGCCAAACGAATACTAATGGCATGCTGGGCAACTGCCTGTTGTGCCATCTTACGCTGGCAAGATGGCTTTACCACTTTTTTGCCATCGCTTCCTGGATGATTTCGGCCTTTAATCGCTCTTCCGCATACATCTTTTTAAGTCTGGTATTTTCGGCTTCTAGCTCTTTCAGTCGAGCCATTAATGATGTATCCATACCACCATATTTGGCACGCCATTTATAAAAGGTAGCATTACTCATGCCGTGTACACGGCAAAGGGTCGCTACAGGTGTGCCAGATTCTGCCTGTTTCAAGATGGACATGATCTGACTATCAGTAAATTTAGATGTTTTCATGCAGAATCTCCTGCTCGTATCTTAAGAGAAAATTCTACTTTTAGATCCTATTATTTTTAGGGGGGATTACCGTATCTTTCACATTCGTCACAGTACCTTGACCTAAGGTTGCCTTGGTCAGTTGTTCTGTTTCTTGCCCGCTGCTATTGATACCAATGGTCGTTGAACCTTTTGGAGCTGTAGAAGCTTCTTTAGTTCCCTTTTGTGGAATACCAATACTGGTCGATACATTAATTTCAAAAATTAAAATCCTTTAACGTCTTTCCTTTTTCATCCAATAATTTATATACAAAATCAGGTTCAATTTTTAAAAATAACTCAATAACATCATGAATTTTCCAACCATGTATTTCTGGATGATCAATGATTGAAATTAAATGTTCTTTTAAAAATGGAATATATTCTTTGAAGTCCTCATCGATTATTAAACCAAATAAAGAATCTATTCCAAAAGGTTGAGTATTAGCAAGCTCTATTATTTTGACAATATATGGAAACAATTTTTTTCTTGTTAAGGTACCTAGACCATGGTCAGATTTATCAGCCCAATAACGAATAAATGCTCTAAGAACATGTTGCAATGTATCATCATAACCATTTAGCCTATGATCAATAAAACCATTTAATTTATTGTTTTCAAATAATGCAGTTAAAGCATTAAAACCATAATCATCTCCCCAAAATGTCAACAATTTAGCAGCTTGGAATACAATATAGTCATCCGAATTTGTTAATAATTCTCTTAACTGTTCTATACGGCTAACTGAAATATCTTCAGCATCTAAGTCCTCTGCTATATCTGTATAATTGACACTATCAGGAATCTCATTTAATAAGTCTATAATCTTCTGTTCCAACTCTATACTCCTTACAAACTATTTCTTTATGTATTCT
Source organism: Acinetobacter towneri (assembly GCF_017498585.1). Classification (NCBI taxonomy): domain Bacteria; kingdom Pseudomonadati; phylum Pseudomonadota; class Gammaproteobacteria; order Moraxellales; family Moraxellaceae; genus Acinetobacter; species Acinetobacter towneri. The sequence continues at coordinate 43,391 of NZ_CP071767.1, read as the reverse complement.
GATGGAACACAACCTTTGATTAAGCATTCCCCATCTCTAATAGCATGATTCAAATCTTTATTTGCATCTCTTAATTTATCTCGATTTTTTTTACTAGGATTACGATCATATTTCGCCTGAGCTGCATCGACTTTAGATTGTAATTCCTTTCTAACTTCGGTATGTGTCACAATCTGACTACCAGAAATCTTACCTGCATCAATATCTTCCTGCAATCGCTTCGTATCAATCTTAATTTGCTCACCACCATAATTTTTAGAATCAATAGCTATTGCTGGATCACTTGTTGAAATGTATGGTGTATTCTCAGAATTACCACCTCTAATATGAGATTGAACAGATCCTGTTCCTTCAGGGTTTGCAGCAACCAAATCACCTTTGTCATTTATGTAAGCTTTTGGTTTACCTTTATAATTTTCTGTAGCAGAAAAATCATGATCATTACGAGTAACATAATCAGGAACAGTAGGTTTTACTGATATTTCATCACTATTTTTAGCTTTTCCTTTCCCTGAAATTAGTGTCTCAGCAGCTATACCAACAATAAAAGTAGCACCTAGCTTTGCATTTTGCAGTGATTCCGCATAATTAAGACTTCGTTGAAAATCATCATCGCTTAGTCCAAGCTGTTTCAACTCACTAATTTTTTCAGACCGACTCCAATCATCATATAGACCATCTGAAAGTCCGTAGAGTGATTTTACTAAATGATCTGATACCGCATTTGTAGCATAATCAATATATTCTCCACTAAATTGATTAACTATATATCCTGCTGTTGCTTTTACAGGCCCTCCTAACAACACGCTAGCAGCAAGTTGTATTTTTTCAATGTCAACACCACTATCTACAGAAATTTTTTCTATATTTTTACTAATTTCTGCTGCCGCATGTAAAAATTTAAAACCTAGTAAATCCGTTTCTTTTACAGCAAGAGAACTATCTGTATTTTCAGCTAATATACTAATTAAGGAGTTTGAGTTGACTATTGGTTGCTCTTTAGAGAGCTCAGAATTAAGAATCTGTTCAATGCCACTACCATTCTGACTCAAAATATCTAATTGTTCTTGGACAGCAGATAATTTTTGAATTGCATACCAATAATTATCTGTATCTATAATCTTTTCGACCTCTTTAATTTCAAGACCATTTTTCAATAGCTCCCCTGCAACTTGCTGCCCATATTCCTCTAAACCCTCAAAATCTGCTGGTAAACTATAAAGTTTTGCTTGTATATTATTTAAACTTTGTAAAGCCTTCTCTTTATATTCTCCCTCAGGCATTTGCTTCACAATATTTTCAGCACTTTGACGGAAATTTTCAGGTAATTCCTTCTGCTCTTGAATAATCTCCGCCCGTCCACTCTTACTCAGTAAACGCTGATCAACCGTCACAGAACCATCCAGCATGCCCGTCACTTGGTCACGAGTAATTTCTTGCGTATTATTAATGTCCCGATTGGTGCTGTCTGAGGCATTTGCAACAGTCCCTTGACCCATCGTTGCCTTAGTCAATTGTTCTGTTTCTTGTCCACTGCTGTTAAGGCCAATGGTGGTTGAACCGTTTGGATATTTGGATTTTTCTCCATCTTTGTTGTTCGTGGTTTTGCCTATCGTCGTTGATACATTAAAACCACTGCTACTGTTGTAGTTATGATCTTCTATGTCTTTCAGCGCAAGTTCGCCTGAATAGTTCAGCTTACCGTGATCCGTTAATGTGCCGTCTTCATTCTTCGTCGCATTGGCAATCACACCACCAATACTGGTAATATTTTTAACACCCATCGCATCTAGATCAGCATCGTTCTGCGCATTGCCAATCAGCAGCTTACTAGTGTCATTTACCCATGCACTGTCAATGCTGCCCTTACTTTGGTTATAGCCAGCGCTGATATTGCTGGCTTTACCGTTAGAACCAAAACCTAAGCCAATATTTCCGCCTTTGCTGCTATTACTGCTAGTCTCTGTATCCTGCAAGCTTTCTACATGGATCTGATTTACTTGTAGATTACCTCGGTCAGCGATAGAAACCTCACCGCCCTGAATATTCAGTTTGTCTATTGCACCTTCAGTACGATTCAGCACAACTTCACTATTTACGTGGGTGAGGCTTTCGTTTTGTGATTGGCTGGTTTGCTTGCCTATTGAAGCACTGCCGCCACCGCCATAGGTATAGCTCACACTTTGGCTATTGGTTTTACTATTGCTGTCCTGTTTACTATGCTCGACGCCTGCAGTCACATTGAGGTCTTTGCTGCCATCAAAGGTCGTGGTGCCTGTTGCATTCACTCGGCTGCCTTGGATATTGATGTCTTGGCCTTCTGATTTAAGCTGAAGGTTATTTAAATCTAAGTTGCTACCTTGCCATTGGCTTTGTTCTGTATTCGTGGTCGTCGTAGTTTCAATCCTTTCACCATTGGCACCAATAGTAAAGCCATAGGTTGCACTGCTTGCAGCCGCAGATGCGGCTGCTGCCCCTACAGCAATCTGTGCACTTGCCACATTGGCCGTTGCCATTGCGACATTGGCTTTGCTGTCATCTAAGGCTCCTTTGGTAATTCGACCCGCTGCATAGTCACGTTGTGCTTGGCTATAATCATCTTTAGCTTTAGATAAGGCTTTAGTTGCATCTGCAACAGCTTCTACCGCTAAGATTGCATCTAAATAGGCATTGCGAATGCCGACTTCTGTACTGATGGTTTCAGTATGAGTCTTTTCTTCTGTGGTGGTTTTATTTTCATAACCGCCTATGTTAAGATTTCCTCGACCATGATCAATGATCGTATCACCTGTCGCTGTGATATTTTGGCCGAGGATATCTACACCTTCTGCACCTTGAATTGTTAAATTTTCAGTATTGATATTGCCTGACTTATGCGTTGTGGCTGTAGTTTTAACGGTATTCTCTGCGTCTTCAAGTACAAAGCCGCCCACTCGAATGCTGTCTTTATTCAGCTTAACCCCAAGACCTTGTACCGTTTCTTTGCTGTTTGACGTAACAGTTTTGTGTTGTTCTTCTGCTGCATCGAGCGTGACTTTTTTGCCCGCTAAGACCGTGTTCTGTGCATCAATGTTGCTACTGGTCAGTGTCGTTTGACCTGCTGAACCCACATAGACATTATTGGCACCAAGATCGGTCCCTGTTTGTGTTCTTTGCTCAGTCCGTGTGCTCGATGATTCTCCGATCGTGATCTTCGGTGCTTTTAATCCCGGAGCTAAAGCCTCAATACCCGCTAAGCCAACAGCAGTCACTTTCATTAAGTCTTTGGCAATGCCACGATAACCTTTTTGGGTTTCATCCCATTGCTGATCATTGGTTTCTAATGTCGTCAGACTGACATTTTCGGGCAGGGCATTACCATCTTTGGATTTTAAACTGCCATCCGCTTGGCGTTCGAATTGTTTATTGCCAATATAAATATTGTCTTGAGCTTGTATATCATTGGCTTGCAGCTCGATATTTTTACCGGCATTGATATCAACATTTTTGCCAGCTTTGAGCTGTGTTTGTGCAACATCTTCGTCGATATATCCTGATTGACGGTTTTTAAATTGAATTGTATTTTTCTTGGCTGTTTCCGTGCTCTTTATATCAGTATCAATATCTGACAAAAGTTTTACATTGCCTTGGTTTGCCGTAATTTGAATGCTGTCTTTCGCACCAGCTTGCAGGTGCGTGGCTTGAATATCTCCTGTTTGGCTATTGATCAGGATATTGCCACCCGATTGGATGTCGGTTGCAATCGATTGACTGGTCGAAGATTGGATTTTTTTATCTGTTGTAGAGAAGCCACCTTTTTCTTGGGCTGCAAGCTGAGAACTGCGTTCATCTCGTCCATTTTCGATCAAGACATTTTGTCCAGCATCAATCACTACATTGCCCGACGTACTGTTCAAGGTGCTGGCTTTAATCTGAGTATTGGCACCACTTTGCAGGGAAATATTTCCTTTCGCCTGAATCTGCGTCCCTACATCTCGACTCGAAGCATTCAGAATCTGATCCTTGTCACCTGCTGAGCTTAAATCACTGCGACTGACATTCACCGTAGAAAGATTCAGGTCTTGTCCCGCTTGGATCGCAATGCTACCTTGGCTTTGTAGATCTGATGCAGTCAGATTGATATTATTCTTGGCATTGGCAACCAGCTGACCATCCGCATCTTGTACATACAGCCCAGCAACACGGCCAATGTTTTCAGCGCTAAATTCACTTAAACCGTGCTTATTTTCAGTTTTAATCGTCGTGGTGATGTTGTTAATGTCTCGGCCCGCATCAAGGGCAAGGATTTGATTGGCGGTCATTGTCCCACCAATATTATTGATATCGGTGTGTGCTGTCGCAAAGACATCTCGACCTTGTATTAAGCCACCCACGTTATTAATGTTATTGGCTTCAAGACTCACCAATTGGCGTCCAGCAATACTGCCTTGGTTGTTTAAATCCCCACTCAGTTTTAAATTGACCGTCTCGCCTGCAATCAAGGCACCTTTGTTGTTTAAGTCCCCCGACTGTACCGCAACATACACTTTCGGTACCAAGACTTGGATTTTTTCGCCATCAACGGTAATGGTTTCTGTCACCAGCCACACCATATCACTGGTCAATCGAGCAATCTGTGCTTCTGAGAGCTTCACTCCAACACTTAAATTAAGATCTTTGGCAGCACTTACCCCAGAATCCATCAAGGCTTTGAATTGATCCTCGAAGTTCGTATAACCATCTAAATAAACTTGACCCGTCAGTTGTGCAATTTGGTCATTGACCAGTTTTTGCTCGTAATAACCATCCCCTAAACGTTTTTGCATATTTTGTGGGTTGGTCGCGAACATTTGCAGCATGTAATCACTGCCTAACCAATTTTTATAATTGGTAAAGGCATCGCTGCTTTCAATCAAAGGGCGGTTATTATTTTCTTTATTAACGCTGTATAAGGATTGCAGCGGTAAGCTGAGTTCTGAGGTATCACCATTTAATGTGCCTTGGTGAGCACCATCATATTTCACCACATCAAGTTTTATTGGCGTTACGATATCAGCTGGATTATAGGGTTTAACACTGTTCCACTTACTTCGTTTACTTGTACCTAATGTATTCCAACCTACATAGTGATACTGTGATGTCCCCGTTTTAATCACACGATGCTCACCCTCAGCATCAATATTATTCACTTCATTTTGTTCAATATTAATGCCTTTCGTCGCTAGAATTTGGCTCTTGTCATTGGTCAGGCTTTGGCCTTTTAGCGTCAGTGTGCCACCTGAAATAATCTCCGCTGGTGCACTGGAATCCACATAGTGTTGGGTTTCGTACTGGTTGTAGATATATCGGGTATAGTCTTCATATTTTTGACCATCCAGATAAATGCTGTCATAACTGCCACGACCTGTAATATGCGATGAATCAAGAATTTCAGCGCTTCCAGCACCTTGATAAGCGGTCACATCTTTGCGGGTTTCTGGTATTTCTTTGACACTTGAACTGAAATGCAAATTTCGGTTGGTCAAAATATCCACGCCTAAGTACATATCACCCACGGATTGAATACGTGCACTGGCATTGTCTAATAATGCGGCAGAGCCTTCTGCCATATGGTTTGCATTGAGTTGTCCACCAACAGTCAGCGCACCTTCGCTGGCAATTAAGGCTTGTTCTCGGTTTTCAATTTTTCCGCCTGCAATATCTAAGCGTTGACGTGCCGCAATCGTGCCTGCTTTGACATCGCCATTGGTTTGCTGTTCTGCATTGAGAAGATGCGCGGCTTGCAGGGCAATATGGTCACCATAGATTTGACCTGTACCCACGTTTTGGATGCCTTGACTGGCATCAATACGAGTTAAACCTTGGCTATTAATGAGGCCGGTATTGTTGACGTTTTCAGCCTGAATGCGTTGATCGCCTAGACTTAATATCTTGCCATTATTGTTTAAATCTTTTGCTTGAAGATTTAAACTCGCTGGGGTGCTATCGACTTTATTTTCTGCAACTACTGCACCGCTATTTTGCAGCTCGCCATTGGCACTGATTTTAATATGCCCGGCTGAAGCAAACACTTGCCCTGCATTGTTAATCCCAACCCCTTGTTCGGTACTGATTAAACTGATTTTGCCCGCATACATTCCGCCTAAGTGACTGGTATCAATGGCAAACTGTGGCACAGTGCCTGCCAACCCCGAAGCCGCCTGTATCGCACCAGCCTGCGGATTAACTTCAATATCATTTTGTCCAGCAACCACCGTCAATTCTTTAGCCCAAATCCCCGCATTGATCTGTGCAGCACGGCTGAGTAACTGGGTATAGTCGGCTTTACTGGCATCCAAGCCCTGACCTGTGATGTTAATCACCCCGTCACGGACTTGATAACCTGTCACTTGTCCATTTTGAATATTCGGATTGGCGGTACTTAAAGTCACCCCACCTGCATTGATAAAACCGCCACCATCGACATTAATCCCAGCTTGGTTGGCAATGATCACATCTGCTTTACGTCCACCGACCTCTACATAGCCATTTAAGTGACTTGGATTGCTGCCGTTCACCTGATTAACAATGACTTTGGCTTCACCGCCTGCAAGCCACGGATTGGCTTGGATATAACCCCCAAGCTGCGTTTGAGTATTTTGGCGGCTGTTATTTAAAATGACACCGTTCTGATTCACATCAAATTGCTGGTAGTGATTCACCGATACCCCAGCTTTGCTTGGGGTTTGAATATTCACCTGCGTTGTGCCATTGGCACTGTTCAATATCGTTGGACGCTGATTGCCTGCCGCATTCGAGTCTGCAACAACATTGCTGTGCGATACACCAATAGATGCATTGATCAGGGCAGTGCCTGTAATCAGCATCAATGAAAATGAAAGAACTTTTAAAGCTAAACTTTTTTCAGAAGCAACGACTGGTGTTTCAAGATCAACCGCTTTATTATTCTGTGTTGAGGCTTGTCCTGCAGCTGCGACATTTTCTGCAACAGCAATCATTTCACCACGGGTTTGACTAAAAATCGTTTTATAGCAGTTCTTATTCATTTTTCAATTACCAATGTGTCTTTATTTGGGAGATTTTTTCGCTTTAATACTACGAGCTCATTTTTTAGTTTGTACTTTTCTTTAGATCAGAATGAATAACTGGCACTAAAACCATAATTCAAATCATAATTTTGGAAATATTCAGGCTTCTTGATTGGTTTACCGATAAATATATCGTAGTAAAAAGTGCCACCCACCTTAAATTGACCACGTAGCCCCATCGCACCACCCACAAGGGTTTTACCTAAAAGCCATTGGGCAGATTGACCATCAACATGCCCAGCATCCAAGGCCATATAGAATTGATGTGCGGGAAAAATAGACATGGCTAAATCATTGCGCCAGTAGAAGCCACGGTCTGCTGCTAGGGTTAGGTCACCATCAAAACCGCGTACTGTATACCTTCCACCAATGGAAAGCCGGTCTTGGATGGTCAGCGGGGTGTCATTGTATTGCGCTCTAAAGGCACTTGAGTAGCTATATTGCTGGTTCTCAAATTGGAACGGAACATTCAGATTGGCATCTAGCGTCCAGATCTTCATCCGTGATGTACCTTCGTTCAGCGCTTCCTCAACTGCTGGTAATGAATCGAATGCACCTGTGCCTCGCTTATACCCTAGACTCAAATCCAGCACTGCAAATTGAATATATTCACGATGATCAAGGTTTAACTGCCAACCCGCAACATCTCTGCGCTGTATGGTCAGTTCGGCATCATCAATATAGCTTTTAGATTCTCGATGCCAGCCTTTCAAGGTCGCTGAGGTTTTACGCTTGGCATCCCGATAAAGCAATCGGGTCAAGCCTAAGTCTTGAGTCTGACTTTCTCCATTATAGTTATAGACATTATTGGTGCCTGCAACAGCTTGGTCATAATTGTATCGACTCGCATTGGCGCTGATCAGCCAGTTTTTATAAGGGACTGAATAATGAAGGGCATAGTTATGGGTTCCGCTCTTCACAGTGGTTCCATTTTGATCCGTAATCTCTTGCTGATCTGCTAAGTTACGGCCCATGGTGACGTAAAATAAGTCACTTCTAAATAAAGGGTTATCGACTGAAACGGTGATGTTACCTTGGTATTTACCGGTTTGACGACTACCGGCATCATCAGCACTTAAGGTCACGCGAATTGGAATTTTTCGCTGTTTCCATTTGACGATAACATCACTTTGATTGGGCGCATCTGCAGGAATAATTTGAATATCAGCTTCCGCTGTAGGCAGTCTTTTTAAGTTTTCTAAGCCTTGCTCTAAGTCACGTAAATTGAGAATATCGCCACTCTTCATTGGAAAGATATTTTTGGCATATTGAATTCGGCCTGCTCGGGTATTTTCCTCATCACTTAAATCGAGTTTGATTTCTCGAACTAATCCCGGAATGACGGTGAGTTTTAATACGCCTGTACTTAAGTTTTGAGGTGCAGCCAATATTCGTGTCGTAGTAAAGCCTCGGCCAATGATGATGTTCTGCGTTTGCGTCATCAACAGATTAATTCGCTGCTCACCCATGCATAAACCTGGAGTAAAACTTAAATCTTTTAACGCTTGTTGCACATATTGATCAAAATGCTTACTCATTTCGCCATCAAGTTCAACTGTCTTGATTTCAAAACAATTCTGATCTTCAAGGTCGGTAAGTTGTACAGCTTCTTTTTTTTGGATGACATCTAAATTAACATCACGTTCTGGTTGTATAATTTTTTCTAGTTCTGCTTGGCGCTGCTGGTTTCGAATCAAACCATCTATCGCTGGATCAAATGTTTCTGCAAATGCAAAAGGAGTAACAACAAAACCACCCAAAGTAAGCAAAATACTTTTTAATACTATATTTTTTTTGAACATAAATTTATTGCATGTTAAATTTTGCGCAGAAATTAACAAATAATGACCAAATATTCAATGGTATTTTATTTTTCAATTTCTCCCATTAGATTGTACCCCTCAATAGACACTTAACTTTCATTCTGCAGGACACCTTCACTTGCCACATGTGTCGTTGATAGCCAATCTGACCATTGTTCTTGATATAACTGTACCATATGAGCACTTGGCTGTTTTTTCGTAAGCGTCCGCTGAACACACCTTATGAATTCATCCTATAAGCCTTAATTTAGTCCCCACTTAAAAACAAGTGGGGACTTAAATTTATGACGACAAATAATCAGACATCCATCGCATCTCTAGCGAAAAAACGAAGAACATACAGTGCTGAATTTAAACAGCAGATCGTTCAGGCTTGTAAAGCACCTGACGTTTCAATTGCTTCGGTCGCTTTGCAACATGGATTGAATGCAAATCTTGTATCCAAATGGATTCGCTTATTTGATGGTAAACCAAAGAATGATCGCTCACCACCACCGAATAAACCTGCATTTATTGCCTTATCCTGCTCTGCACCATTAGATCCTATTTCTACTAATATGTTAACGGTTCAAATTGCTTTACCTCACTCAAAAGCAGAAATTGGCTTTGTGATACGGGTCTGATTTTTCTTGATAAGCTGTGGCTCAAATTTACCCTCACGATCTCTAGGGGTATCTAGTTCAAACTCACCATCATCAGTCAGTAGACGCTTCGTTGTGTAACCATTGCGAGCATTTTTACCTGTTCGTGGACTATTCTTTTCGTAACCTAAATGGTCGGTGAGTTCCGCATTAAGGGCAGTTTCAACAGTCAATTTCTTTAAAGCCCGACTAAAATTATTGAGATCGAGTTCGGTTTTTAGGTTCTTGGCTAACTCTTTAGCGAGTGCCAACATTGCTTCATCTTTCATGGTAAACACCTTTTGTTTGACCCCAACAACGTTGGGGGAGTTTAAGCGTTTACATAGTTTTATTTACAGTCTCAACAAATCCGAAAACAAGGCATCACCATTGCTCATCTAAGGAGTAGACCCAGATACGATATTAGGCATATTTAGGTTTTTTGTCGTGTACAGAGTCAAAAAAGATAGAATCTGGATTTTTATTACATTTACTATCCGTATACTTCAACAGCAGCTTTGAATGTTTCACTTAACCTTAAACTTTTTTTAAAATTAAATATATTTACATATACGTTCTAAAATTTGATATAATTTATTAAAACTTTAGATTCCAAGTGTAAATAATGAGAAGCGCTAATATTCGACGTGATGGCTACTTAAAATTTCTGAATACATGGCAAGACCGTGATGTCATTAAAGTACTTTCAGGTGTGCGTCGCTCTGGAAAATCCACCTTATTGGCAATGTTTCAACAAATCCTAAAAGCACAGGGTGTACAAGCCGAAAACATCATTGCCATCAACTTCGAATTTATGGAATTTGAAGAACTCACCGATTACCGTAAACTACATGATTATGTATTGTCCAAAGTTGATAAAAGTAAAAAAAACTATGTTTTCTTAGATGAAATACAACATGTTACAAATTTTGAGAAAGTAGTCGACTCTTTATATGTTCGGGATTATATCGATTTATATATTACAGGCTCAAATGCATTCTTTCTAAGTGGAGAACTTGCGACTTTACTTACAGGACGCTATATCGAGCAACATGTTCTACCTCTGTCATTCCAAGAATTTAAACAGTGGCATATTGAAAATAATCCGATCATCCAACAATTATCAAATCGTGATTTGTATGCCATGTATACGCGCAGTAGTTTCCCTTATACGCTTGCCATGACTAGCCAGCAGGAAACTTATGATTACTTGCAAGCAGTCTATGCCAGTGTAATGTTTAAAGATGTTATTCCCCGTTTGAATACTGCCGATATTAACTCTCTCGAGCGTGTCGCAAGATATTTGGCAAGCGTGACAGGCTCACCTATTTCCATCAATAAAATTAAAAATACCTTTGTTTCAAGTGGGGTTAAAATTTCATTTGAAACAGTAAAACGCTATATTCAGGGCTTACAGGACAGTTTGTTATTTTATAGTGCCGCACAATTTAAAGTACGCGGGCGTGAGTTATTACAATCCTCTGAAAAATACTATTTAGTTGATGTCGGATTGCGCCGGATTATGTTGCCTGATGCTAATGCTGATCAAGGTCATATCTTAGAAAATGTGATTTATCTTGAGCTTGTCAGACGAGGTTATACGGTCTATGTAGGGCGGGTTGATGAATATGAAATTGATTTTGTTGCTGTCGATACTTTACAGAATTTAACTTATTATCAGGTGGCATTAGAAACGCTCAATGAGGAGACACTCAGCCGAGAGTTACGTCCATTACAGAAAATTTCTGATTCGTATCCCAAGTATTTGCTTACCTTAGACACGATAGGGACTGAAGCGAATTATAATGGTATTGTAAAAATGAGTGCTCTCGATTGGTTGCTATCTGAAAATAAGTAAAGTTGAGGGTAGACATGGATACACTTATTTATTAATTAAAACTCAAAGACTTTTCAGCATTAACCAAGAGTGTGATCAAGCATAATTTCTGCTCCATTTGTGATGGATTGATTTACCTCGACTCGATTTCTATCTGATTAAGATGTATGGTCCGCTTGCATCATGTGAGGACAGGAAAAGGCGAAACGGCTACTTTTTGCATGTGATTAGATAGTTACGGCTGTTATAATCCGTTACTTAACGGGGGATTAATATGTTTAAAAATTTATTACTGAGTTTATTTGTGGCTGTTCCACGGCTTTGTTGCATAAAGATTTTGTAAGCTTCTGATTTAAATAGGTTTGTATGAATTTCAACCTAAAAATTAATGAACAAAATCAGTTGGTTATGTATTTATGCAACAAAGCCTATGTTAGAATATTTTTTTATCGATAGTCCAACATTAAAATTTCGTCTATCTGCGGGCTCAAAGAAACGATTATTACTATCATTGACAATCACGGAACCCACATAGTTTCGATCTAATAAATTATCTAGTCGTGCATAAGTATTTACTTTCCAGTCTTTATTGACCCACAAATAGCCAACATTTGCCGCAACGACCGTATAACTTGGTGCAGTATCAGAGTTGATATCATCGACATAAATCTTGTCCATATAACGTGCTTCTAAGCCTGCCTGAAATCCCTGCTCAGGTTGCCATGCCAAGCCTACAAAAGCTTGATTCTTGGCAATACCTGGAATATATGTTCCTTTTTGTATCAGCGGTTTGGTTGTGGTCGCTGGAATATCAGCATCAAAAGTCGCATCTAAATAACTATAACTGGTTCGAATATTGAGTGCTTGCCAGAGCTGTTTTTGCCACGATAACTCTAAGCCTTCACGTAAGGTTTTTTCTGCATTACGAAATGTGCTTCGCCCGCCATTGGCATCGTCAGGCACAATGTCATTTTTAGTTTCAGTATGAAATACAGCAAAAGTAAATAACCCTAAGGTATTCTGCGATTTTAAGCCAAGTTCTACGGTATCACTGGTCGCAGGTTTTAAATTAAAGTTAATGCCTGAAGTCCCTACTGTAAGATAGGCCATCTCGGTAAAGGTTGGTGTTTCGAAGCCTTTGCCATAGCTAGCATAAGTATAAAGCTCAGGTAATATATCCCAGCCTAAAGCGACAGTTGGAAGTAACTTTTGATAATCTGTTGAACCACTGTCATCACCATTGCCTGTGGTTTAGTCATGGTGCTGAAGCTATTTCTGATGTCTTAATTCTATTACCTGCAACACAGTACATTTAAGTTGATGATGCTACTAGCAATGTTTTAACTATTGGAAAATATTACAGTAATTTAAATTATTTGGGGGAATTTTCAATAAACATAAATTTCGACACGTCACATTGTGTCGTTAGTAAGTAGGATGATTCAATCACTTCAAACTTAGCATTGGTATAACCCTGCCCTATGAGACAGCTTCATAATAAGGCTGCTTATATCTAGAATACTGTGGCAGTTTAAAGTTTTATTTTAATTTTACCTCAAACCACATTTGATAAATAATGAAGAAAACCTAGATATAACCCCCACAAACTACTGATATTTTTAATTTGCTAAAATTTTACATTGATCATATTTCATTCATGTAATTGTCATTTTTGCTTCTTATGATGAAGCTTTTTAAACATGATGCTTCAAAAAAATGAAAAAAAAACCACTAACCTTAGCTTTATTAGCTTCGACAATTTTATTAACCGCATGTACTGATGATGGGGACAATGGTCAAAATGGATTGAATAGTTTGATTCAACAGACGCCTTTAGTACTTGGAAATGATGATTGCTGGAGTGCTGGAACACGTATTGAAAGTGGTTTGGATAAAAATCAAAATGGTGAGTTGGATGCGAATGAAATCCAGCAAAGCTCCATCCAGTGTGGTCCAAACTTATTTGCCCAAGGGGTTGCATTGCCTTACCAAAACTTAACAAGCTTTAAGGCGAATGGAACAACTATTGCGAGTGCATTTACACTTCGACAGGGTGGCTTTGGCTCTGATGTTGCTGCCCATCCTACGAACAATAAACAATTTTACGCAATCACAGATCGTGGCCCAAATGCTGACTATAATGATGGCGTGAATGGTGCTGGTAAGATTTTTCCAATGCCAGACTATATACCTAAAATTGGGTTGTTTGAGGTACAAGATGATGGCTCAATCAAACTCATCAAAACGATTTTATTAAAAGATCGTGATGGAAATAATATTAGTGGATTACCGAATACTGCTGCACTAGGTGGTACAGGCGAAACACCTTACGATATTCATGGCAAGGTCATCGCTAAAGATCCATCAAAGCCTTATGACCCAATAACGAACCCTATCAAACTTGATGATTACGGTCTCGATTCTGAAGGTTTGGCAGCATTGAATGATGGTACATTCTGGGTGAGTGATGAATATGGTCCTCACATTGTGCACTATGATGCCAATGGAAAAGAAATTGGTCGTATTAATCCTTTTGTAAATGATGTGCGCAATACCTTCACTTTACCGCAAGAATTTAGTTATCGTCGTGCCAACCGTGGTATGGAAGGTTTAACTATTACACCTGACCAAAAAACATTGGTTGGGATTATGCAATCGACAATGGACTTACCGACTAAAGCTGTTAATAAATCAACCTTAACACGTATTGTGACGATCAATCTTGAAACAGGAAAAGTTGCTCAGTATCTCTATCGTCAAGAAATTGATGCTAACTCAAACTCAGCTATTATTGCGATTAATGATCATGAGTTTTTAGTACTGGAACGTGATGGCAAATTCCTTAAAGACGATCCGAATATCATGAAACATGTTTATCGTATTGATCTGAAGGATGCTACCAATTTGGAGGATATCGCAACTCAGGGCGATCTAGTGCAAGATCCTAAACTTGGTTTAACGATTGCAGGTAAAACCCTCGAGCAATATTTCATCAATAACGATAAAAAATGGGAAGCATTACAAGCACTAAATATTCAGCCAGTAAGTAAAACATTGGTATTGGATATGGGTAAACGTGTAAGTTATGCGCATGACAAAATGGAAGGTCTATGGTTGATTAACCGACAAACTCTTGGCATTGTGAATGATGATGACATGGGTCTTTGGACAACCAATGGTTTAGAGCAAAAGTATTTGGATAATGTGGGCATGCGTGTCGATACACCTACCTTATATATTGCCGATAAGTTAAATCTTTTCAACCCATAACAATGAATGAAGCCCAAAAGCTAAAACTTTTGGGCTTTTTAAATTCAACTTTTGTCTAGAGAGAAAAATGAGAATAACTCAATCGGCTTTGATAACTTTCTTGGCAATTACAGTGCTACCATCGCTGAGCTATGCATCTCCCAAAGCCACATCTCGCGAATACAAAGTACTATTAGATCCCATAAATTTTAATTATGGAAATGAAGCAAGCAGCATAAATAGCTATTTTTCAGCGGTGAAAAATGCGATTGAAAATAAAATCAGTCGTGACGTAACTGGTGCTATGATCTTTGATACACAAAGAGAAATCCGCTTTTACGATACTCAAGGAAGCTGTACTTTAAAAAATATGGGATACAGCTTCAGAGAGCGTAATGAAAATGGTACAAAAGAAGTAACTTTAAAGTATCGTGGATATGACCATTATATTGCTGACTTCAAAGATTTGACTAGCAATGTATCAGGCGCAAAAACTAAGCTAGAAGATGACATTACTCGTAAAGATAACTTGAGTTTCCTTGTAGTTGCAAGCAAGTCAACAACCGTACCAACCTCGCGAACCATTAACGATTTTGAGGATATCAATATTCTATTTACTGGCTTCAAAAATGACTATAATTTTAATAATAGTCTAGCCCTGAATCAAGTTGGTGGTCTAACTATCTATGAACGAAAATATAGTGGTGCAACGATTGATTTAGGTGAATTCGATGCAGATTTAGAGTTAAGTTTATGGTATACCCTATTGCCTTACGGTAGTCTAAAACCTGTTTTAGCAGAAATTTCGTTTAAATATTCAGATCCCAATGCGAATTTCACAAGAAAAGTAGTTGATCGTGCTGCTTTAAGCTTCAGTGCTTTAAAAGGTTTAACCCAATATAATGCACCAACTTCGACAGCAACAAAGACTCAGTTTGTGTACCAATATCAATCAAATTTCTGCAATTAGCCTTCATACACATCTAGAAAATTTAACCTGATAGAAACAATAAAAAATGGGTAACTGTCAGATCAGGTTTGAGATACAAGTTATCCTTCTCTGCCCCAATTTCAAGCCCAATATTTAAAGCTTGGGCTGTTCTAAACACATTAATCACACAGCCTAAACCGAGTGAATAAATCGGCTGTCTTAATAGAACAACAACAGCACCTAGAATATGCTCAACTTCAGCCACAGTTTCAGGCTCGTATAGGTATTTTCCGTTCGCTTCTACGTGATTGTCAGTTTAGGACGCAAACTGGGGCTCATCCCGCCTGCACGTCCAACGCACAGCTTGGGGTATGAAGAATCACTCTATTGGTTCAGAGTATTGGCCTTCTTCGATGGCAAACGCAGCCGCATGTCGAAAAGGCCCATCAGGCGAAAATAGCAAGCCCCCCATTTGATCACTTACCGTGGCAGTTGGGACAATGGGGCAACACTTGATATGCCGAGCTTAAGAGGGTGAATAAGAGGGATGTGAACCGCCCCAAGGAATGGGGCAATTGGGGATGCGGTAACAACTCCTAACCGCATCAAGAATACCAAACTTGCAAAAGTCCCAAATTGGGACTAATATCTATTTATGAGAATTATCGCACTATCAACCTTAAAAACATTTTGGGAAGACAGCTCAGAATACATTGACGCTAAAGAGCCAACGTTAGCTTGGTATAGGCATGCATTAAACGCTGATTGGGGAGCACCGGCGGATGTGAAACAGGACTTTAGAAATGCCAGCATCCTCAAAGATGGGCGTGTCGTGTTTAACATTGCCGGTAATAAATACCGGTTAGTTGCTTGGATCAATTATGCGTACAAAGTGGTTTACATACGGTTTATCGGCAGCCATGCGCAATACGATAAAATTGATGTACAAACGATTTGAAGCCAAAAGGTAGTAACAAGAGGTAAATATAATGGACATCAGACCTATTAAAACAGATGCCGACTACCGCGCGGCATTAAACGACATCGAAAACCTAATGATGGCGGAGCCTGATACCGTCGAAGGCGAAAAGCTGGACATTTTGGTTACGTTAGTCGAGGCCTACGAAGCAAAGCATTTTCCAATGGATTTGCCAGACCCTGTTGAGGCAATAAAGTTTGAGATGGAGCGCAAAGGCTTAACCGTTAAAGATCTTGAACCCATGATAGGTAAAAGCAATCGTGTTTATGAAATCCTAAACCATAAGCGATCACTCACGCTAAAAATGATTTGGAAACTTCATGAAGGGTTAGGTATTCCAGCAGAGTCGCTGATCAAGCCACCGCAAGTTCGCGCTTTATAGTGCTGCGAATCAAAATTAGTTTGTTATGAATGACGCTCGCTACCCAAACATTTCTGCTATTGATAACAGGCTAGCTGAGCTTGAAAATGAAAAGCAGCAGCTTCTCGCATTAAGAGAGGCTTTGCGTAGCGCTCAAATCGAGCGTTCAGTACAGACATTCACGCCAGAACAAAAGGTCGCCTTATTCAGACAACGATTTCGTGGAAGAGAGGATATCTTTGCCAATCGTTGGCAAAATCAACAGGGGCGCAGTGGCTATTCCGTAGCCTGTGATAATGAGTGGGTAAGCGGGCTATGCAACAAACCCCGCATTAAATGCCAAGACTGTTCACACCGAAAGTTTAGCGAATTAAACGAGCACATTATTTACAGGCACCTTGCCGGTCATCAAGTGGTAGGTCTGTATCCACTACTTAAAGATAATTCGTGCTATTTGTTGGCAGCCGATTTTGACAAAGGCTGTTGGCAAGAAGAAGTCAAAGCAATGTCTAAAGTGTGCCAAGCGTTTGATATTCCGCACGCGATAGAAATCTCGCGTTCTGGCAACGGGGCTCACTTATGGATATTTTTTGAAACCAATATCCCAGCGAACCATGCTCGGGCACTGGGTTTCGCTTTGCTTGATAAAGCCATGGAAATATTTCCAAATCTATCGTTTGACTCCTATGACAGGCTCTTTCCTAACCAAGATGTACTTCCTGAAGGCGGGTTTGGCAATCTCATTGCGTTACCACTTCAAAAGGAGGCTCGCCTTTCAGGTCGTAGTTGCTTTGTTGACAGTGACCTGAATGCCATCGATGATCAATGGCGGTACCTTGCTGAGCTTAAAACGCTCACTCAGTCGAGTATTGACCAACTCATAACAACTATTTCACCCAACACCCTATTACTGTCCGAGCAAGGGCTAACAGACAACCGCCCTCCTTGGGAAATCACAGCCAAAGCCGCACCAATAAAATTAGAGTCTTTGCCGAAAAACGTGACCATTACCTTGGCCAACCATATCTACTTTTTGATGAGCGAGTTACCTGGGCCATTACTGGCCGGACTAAAGCGATTAGCTAGTTTTTCTAATCCTGTGTTTTTTAAAACACAAGCGTTGCGCTTTTCAACCCATGGCATTCCGAGGTTTATTTCCTGTGCTCGTATTGAAAACGGTTATCTAGCACTACCGCGAGGCTGCCTCGATGATGCGATTGCTTTGCTACAAGAGCAAAACATTTCGCCACTATTTGACGATAAGCGTGAAATTGGTAAACCATTATTAAAGCTTACCCCTGAGTTCACTTTGCGAAAGAACCAGCGTGACGCAGTGGCCGCAATATCTAAACATGACTTCGGTATTTTGCATGCGCCAACTGCATTTGGAAAAACGGTTACTGCCATTGCTATGATCGTAAAACGCAAAGTAAATACCCTCATACTGGTTCATAGCCGACAACTGCTCGACAATGGCAAGAGCGCTTACGCACGTTCCTACCCGAAGTAACCATTGGCAGTATAGGCGGAGGTAAAAGAAAGCCGAGTGGCATTATCGACATAGCCACCTACCAAAGTTTGGTTAATAAAAAAGACAATTCCATCACTCCTCTCATTCAAGACTACGGCCATATTATTGTTGACGAATGCCACCACCTATCTGCACCAAGGTTTGAAATGGTACTCAACGAGGTAAGAGCAAAATATGTATTGGGCCTTACAGCAACACCAGAGCGACAAGATGGTCATCAAAAGATCATTTTTATGGCGGCAGGGCCTATTCGCTACAAAGTGAAACAAAGCCCTGATGAGCAATTTACTCAAACCGTGATGATTCATCAGCTCTACGATGTACCAGCAGCAGAGCTTATAAAAACAGATGAGCGCCCCAAAATAAGCGATGCCTACCGCTGGCTCGTCAATAATGAGCAGCGCACTTCAAAAATCGTCTCAGACGCCTACGAGTGTGTTCAAAATGGCGGACACCCGTTAGTCCTTACAGAGCGTAGAGAGCACGCAGAATCCATACACTCACGACTTACCGAAATGGGTATAAGCACTGTCGTACTTAAAGGCGCCATGAAAGCTGCGGAACGCAAGAACGCTGACAATCATCTGCAATCGGCTCAAGTCGTCGTCGCAACAGGAAAATATGTAGGCGAAGGGTTTGACCTACCAAGACTGGATACGTTGTTTTTGGCCATGCCCATCTCATGGAAAGGAACATTGGCTCAATATGCCGGTCGTATTCATCGTGAATCGGAAGGCAAAACACAAGTCACTATTCACGACTATGTGGACTGCACTCTCCCTATGCTGCAACGCATGTTTAAAAAACGCGAGAAAAGCTACAAGGCTATGAGGTACGCCCTTGAGTACATTGATGACAACAGTAACAAGCAACCTTCATTGAAATTAGAAAACATCCCTTCACCAAATACCAAGCCAAAATAAACAGCAGCACTTCATTAAACACTTCCCCATGCCTTTACCCCCATACGCCAAAACTGAGCTAAATCAGCTGTGGTTTGTGCTCCACAATTGGAAATAAATTCAGCAATCTCTAAGTAGCTGGCACCTTGAGATTGTTCACCATCATAGTATTGAAGCTGTGTCATGGCCGACGAAAAATGCAGCCGCTTGTCACCGTCGCGGTCAAACCGTTTTGTTAAGAAGGTATGGTGCTGTGACGAAAATTGCCTCATCTCACTTGGAAACATGTCAACACCTGCCGCTAACGCCAATTCATAACAGACCATCTCCCACGCGCCCACATCATGGGTATCGTTTAAATTGGGAAACTTAGCAATCCACAAGTGGTCTTGTTCATCTGTGACACAAGCTTTGGGCCTTGCACCACCTAATGATGAGCCTGGAGAAATCAGCATTTTCAACCAGCGGTAATACTCGTCACTGTCGATGTTATCGTCTTTTTCAATCTGCATTGCTGCATGCTCTAGCTCTCGCAAAGAAGCCATTGGCGGCGCAGCAAATTCAGAATTGTCGTCCAAAAAAGCATTCGAGCCTGTTCGCTTAAATCGAATACCACCCATCCGGTAAGAGTCATTTACGCCCAGCAGGTAATCCAATTCGTTTAATCGACTTGTTGCTCGAATGCCTTTGCGCGCCTCAATCGCCGCACGCCGCTGCATTAAAATACGCCCCCATCTATCAGGCGATGAATCAAGAAATGCGCGGAAGCTTTTATCGACTTCATCGTTTTAGAGTACACCGGAGTGGAGGGTCAGGATGGGATCAATTTGCAAGCGATAGGCTGAGGTTAAAAATGCTTTATCGTAGGCAAAACTAAACACGCCACCTCGGCTTGAATCGCTGTAAGAAAGCAGCCCTATTAGCAAAGGTGCTTCAATTGGCTGCCAGTCGGCATAGACTTCAACGATTTCACGGCTCATCTTGAACCTTCCAGCAATTTTATGTTTTGCAGCTTGATACCCACTTCATCATGGGCGGCCATTTCTGCAAAGTTGCTTTCCATGCCAAGAACGGCCATCACCTTTAAGTAAGTGCCTATGGCAACGCCCGGATCACCGGCTAAGACTTAATTCACGGTTTTATGATCAAAACCAGTACGTTCACACAGTAGCTTTTTGGTAAAACCACGTCTTTTCATCGCCAACAGCAAGTCTTCACCAAACTGCGTCAGGATTTTACGCTGCTTTGGAAACAATATATTGTGTAAGTCACGCTTAGCCATATCACCAACCAAAGGGACTATATTCCCACTTTACTCAATATAATTGGATTTATATCCTACTTTTAGGTTTAGCTTGCGCGTTGGCCAAGGCGATGATGTGAATCCCTGAATGCCAAAGGTCATCAAATTACACTTTTATGCGCATAAAAATGTAAAATTCCGCACTTTTCTGCGCGTAAAAGTGTAGGCTGAGTTATACTACAGGCAGTTAACAGTCTTAATTGGCGGGAAATGACAATGCAGCGCAACTTACTAAACGCCCTAATAACATGGAAAAATCAACCGGTGCGCAAGCCATTATTGATCGATGGTGCAAGACAAACAGGTAAAACCTATCTGCTACAAGAGTTATTTGGGAATACCTTTGCCAACATCCTTCGTATCGACTTCCTTGAAAACCCTGCCTACAAAGAAGCGTTCGATGGCTCTCTGTCACCTGACGAGCTAGTAATGAATATTGAGTTGTTAACCAACCAAGCGTTCAACCCAGAAACCGATCTGCTGATATTAGATGAAATTGGCGAATGTGAACGTGCCGTTACCTCACTAAAGTACTTTGCTGAAAAAGCACCGTCCTATTTTGTCGCTGCCAGCGGCTCGAATATTGGTTTGCTCAACACCTTCCCTGTGGGCAAGGTAGAACAATACAATTTACGACCACTGACCTTCCAAGAATTTATTTACGCATCCAACGAGCAAGCGCTGATCAAAGCGTTTGATAGTCAAGCAAGCACACCGGCAGTACACACCAAATTGATGGACAAACTCACTGACTACTTTTTTACTGGTGGTATGCCGGAAGCCGTTTCTGCTTGGTATCAGTATAAGGATTCAAGCATTCTAGAGCGTGTTGAAAAAGTCACAAAAATTCATGCCGATTTAGTGGAAGGTTATCGCCGCGATTTTGGTAAGTACGCGGGCAAGGTCGACACCACACTGATTGAATCGGTATTTAATAGCATTCCAGCCCAGCTATCACTTGTCAGCGATGAGTCGGTTAAACGCTTTAAATTTAAGCATGTGCATGAGCGTAAATCTCGTTATAGCGATTTTGAAACCGCGATCCATTGGCTTAACTGCTGCCGCCTAGCTTTGCCAAACTACCCTATTGAAGGATTGCCGAAATCTCCGTT
Organism: Acinetobacter towneri; assembly: GCF_017498585.1. Classification (NCBI taxonomy): domain Bacteria; kingdom Pseudomonadati; phylum Pseudomonadota; class Gammaproteobacteria; order Moraxellales; family Moraxellaceae; genus Acinetobacter; species Acinetobacter towneri. The sequence continues at coordinate 21,676 of NZ_CP071767.1, read as the reverse complement.
AGCGGCCTATAAAAAAGAAAATATGGTGAAACTGTTTTTGTTTGATGTGGGTCTGCTTAATCATATGCTCGGCAGCAGTTATAAAGAAATTAAGCAACAAAACTATGAATACAAAGGTTATGTGGCTGAAAACTTTGTGCAACAAGAGCTCACTGCCATTGGCGTTGACCCAAGCTATTCATGGAATGACGCCCGTGCCGAAATCGAATTTATTTTGGCGACCGATGAAGGCGATATCGTCCCTGTGGAGGTCAAAAGTGGTAAACGTACAAGAGCAAAATCGTTGGCATCCTACGTTGAAAAATGTACTCCAAGTAAAACCTTTAAGTTAACGGGTACACAAGGCTCATCCGCATTAGAGCAAACCAATATCGTGATGCCTTTGTATTTCACGCAGTATTTACCACAGAGATGGTAAAAGCGCGTTACTTAGACCCCGAGGTCTACACAAAGTGACTTCATAGGTAACAATTTGTAGACCTTTGGTGGGCTTACAACCTTTCAACCAACCCTCAATCGGTTTTTTGCTAACGTCATTTGGCCAGCCTATCGCCTCATCGTTTAAAGCAAATCACTCAAGCGATTTAACAGTGCTTTACGGCTATTATTCGCCACAACAAAGCGCTTAAAACGTTGTTCAAACGCCGCTTCATCAGCTTTGAACTGATAGGCCTCAAACAGCTGATGCAGATAGCGTGATGCCGCATCGTAACCACTGGCGCAAGTTCGATCCGCTTGCTCTTGTGATTGCTGCCAGTAGTGCTCACGTTGATTGTAGATATACGTCAACGCTTTTTCTTTTTCCGCTTTTTCGATAGCTAATTTTTTTGCGAGTGCTGCGGCTTGCTCTTGCTGTAATTGACTTTGCGCTTGCTCAATGAAAGGAGAAATGACGGCGGAAGTTAACCAGTATTGATAGATCTCGTCTGTGTTGACAGGTTCTTTTCGCGTCAGCGCTAAGGCTTGGTGACGGGTTAGCTGGCCTTGCTCAAACAACGTGCGTAATAGCGTGTCTTTCTCTGCTTGCGAGAGATTATGGATCCACGCATCAAGCGTAAGCTGAGTTTGTTTGGCTTGGTGACTGGGTTGTTCGCTCAGCACCATGGCGAGCGCCTTAACCAATGCTAAGGGAATATCATACAGCGCAGCAAACGACTGCTCCTCTTCCCTGAGGTGCTCAAAATCGAATTGAATTAACGGCACTCGCTCAACGCCATCATTAAAATCAAACGCTTTGAGCCACATTAAGTACACAAGGCGCCAATCCCCTTGCATTAACCCGCCGCGTAAAGCGGCTAAATGCTGGAAAAAGTCGTCAGCATGCTCATCGTCAAAATACTCATCACACTCCTCAAGGGAAAAAATCAGCAACTGCCACTCATCGTTTTCGTGAACATGAAGTCCATCACTTGAAAAGCCAAGTAACGCATCTGGAAGCGTTCCTGCTGGTAGCTTGATGTATACATCGATTGAGCCCCAATCGGCATAGTAAAAACCGATATCAAAGTATTTTAACATCAGCTCAAAAGGCTCGGCCTTTAGATCACTGTAGGTGTAATACACCTGAAAGGCCGTAGCGCTGATCTCGGCACGGCTTGAAATGGCTCTGAGTGCTTGACGTGCTTTAGCATCTAAATACCCATCCAGACGCTCAAATTTATAGTATTGAAATTCGCTCACGGTGACCTTGCTATTTATTTATTGTGAATTGAAAAGTTTGTTTTAACAAAGGCTGTACCTGAATCACTCTGGCGACTTGTTCAGCGTTTATATAACGTCTTGGGTCAATCGTTACAAATCCCCAAAACTGCAAAAATCGCTCAATAAATCGTGATTCGATGAGCATACTTAAGTTTCTTTCTGGCGAGAAGTAATCATCCGTAGGGAATACCAGCAATAGATTAGGGAAAGCTGTCATCACCTCTTTCACAAGCTGCTCCACACTGTTGTGGCTTTGAATACGCCACAGCATAAACAACCAAAAAGTGCGCAAGTCGACATCGTATTCGAAACTGTCCAAATAACCCCAGTTATATTTGCTGATAGCGGCCTCTAACATAGGTTTGAAAAAGGCCTGTATGCCTAGCGCTTGATACTGCTTTTGCGCTGATTTTTTTACATGGTAGCGGCCACTGCGCCGATAAATAATACCGCTAATTTCGGCAAGCACTCGGGTGTAGTGCAAGGCATTAAATTTGTCTTCATTGCTGCCCGAAAACTCGCTGATGCTTATACTACGTTCTAATTGAGCAACGGCAAACTCAGGCAATAACTCACTGGCCTGTTTAACCAACTTAGCCGGTAAGTTGCCTTTACTCGTGGCTTTGAAGGAGCCTTCTTGCGCCATGGCCTCATCAAGAATGAGGGCTAGATAACGCATTATTGGGCTGGCAGAAAGAGAGTCGGGAGTGCAAATTGTCACCCACTTTAATTCATCAAAAGGCGCATAAAGCCAATTGGCCATTTGCGTTGGCGTTACGCCACAAAAATCGGGATGAGGTTGATGATTGCGTTCTTGCACTTTGTGCTGCAAAGCGGCATTGAGTTCATCAAGACTCAAATTTGGGTTCATTGCCAGCATGGTTTCAACATCATCGAAGACTTGGGCATGTTGCTTGGAAACGCTGCTCATACAACAACGTTTAAATTTTTTACCACTGCCACAATGGCAAGGATCGTTTCGGCCGAGCTTCATTACTGTCCCTTCTTATTGTTATAGAAAAAGCGCTGCATTTTCTTGTTTACGCTGCTCCAATGTCTTAGCAATCACGGACATTGTTGTTTTACTGATCCCTTGTTGCTTGGCAAGATACGTAAATTGGCTGATGGCTTCTGCGACTTCTTCAATAACTTGCTTTGCATCATTCCAATTCGCAAAGCCAGCACTAGTAGCAAGTTTTTGCATCACCTTAAGCGATGGCGCTTTGCCATAACCGCCGAAAGCAGTGGCGTGTTCGTTGAATGGATGTGGGCTGTAGGTAACATCGTAAAAAGGTGCAGGGTTCCATTGACCGTCATCCGCTTGCAAAAACGCCCAGTTTTTACTGTGGTCGTCTTGGTTAGACGACAGCAGGTTAAAAACGGCACGGCGAAATTGCAGCTGCCCAGCAGCAGGAGATTTACACAACTGACGGCTGGCTTTGATCAAGTCAATATAATCTAAACTTGGCGTTCGAAAGTCTGCATCCAGCAGCCCGCAAGCGCTGTGCATATGCAAGCGACCTGAACTGCGATTACCGCTTAAACGGGCCTGCTCCGTGACATAATCAAAACGCTTAAGCGCCAACCAGGCAGACGCACCGCTTGTAGTTGGTGCTTCAATGAGTTGCCAGACTGGTGGTTGGCACTTGGCAAGCTCGGCCATTTGCAAATAAACCGCTTCACACAACCCTTCTTCATGCCCGAGCGCGAGATTTTTCGAGGTAAACTTAATCAGCCAAGCCTCATCTCCAGGCTGAGCAAAGGTTCGACAATGCTGAGTTTCCCCTGCAGGCATATAAATCTGCGCCTTAGGCCTTGCTCCACCCGAACTACCACCGGCGACTAATGCGGCCAACACCTGTTGCGTATGCCCATCTAACTCATCGTGATTATCATCCATATAATCTGACATTGAAGCATCGAACAGCGTTTGTGCTTCTAAGCCCAAGGTTGCTAAATCAATGTCCGCGTATGTCGTGGCTGAAAACTCAGACACCGGAGCAAAAGACAGCGCTCCCATGCCTTTATCACCGACAAAGGCCAGTCTATCCATCGCCGTTAATTGATTAGGTAGGATGCCCTTTTGCCGGAAAATACGATCTTGTAACAACATGCCCCAGCCATCGGGCAAACAATCCCCAAATACGCCATGTACACCTTGGTGCGGCGCTTTAGGTGCGGCTTGAACTAGCGTATTCGCTTGCAAGGTAAACGGTGATAAATTGCCAAACTGCTGCAAATAGTCGTCAGTATACTGAAAAAAAACGCCTTGCCGATTCTGCGCCAAGACTCCAACAGATATCTGCTCACCTGAGCTTAGCGTACGAGTAACATTAAGCTTCTGAATCGGTTTAAAACTCATCTTTTAGCACCTCATCAATACTCATGGGTATAGCAGCGCGTTCTTTGCTAAGTTGCGTGAGCTGATAAAGCCTATCTAGCGAATCAAGTGTCTGCCATAGCAACAGCAATTGACGAAATGAAATTTGCCCGGTCAGCTCAAATTTCTTAATGGTGGCCGCAGGTACGCAGCTTCGCTCAGCCAATGCAGCGCGCGACAGCTTTGCCTGCTTGCGTAACTCACGTAAATAAGCCGCATAAGCTTGGCTTACATCGGTATCATCAAGTAAGGTAAAATTCATCCGCAAAGACCAAATGGATACAGTTATATCCATTATAGCGAAATAAAACATAAAGTGGATACTATGATATCCATAATTGCGTAGAGTGTTGAAAAAATCACTCGATAAAGCCCTTCAAAACTGCTATTTTTAGACCCTAACAGCAGCATAAGATTAACCCGTTAGGTCAGGTGGCCTAACTTAAATAAAAAAGTCTCCGACAAACCCGGTACGGTTCAGCCATATATAACTCCATCAACCTGATTTTTTACCATTCGGTTTACCTAATTAATCATCACAAAATTATGTTGGTGATTATTTGGTAAATTTTTAAAAACTTATGTGACCAAAATTAAACGATCTTAATAAACATTAATTCCAATAAAAATATTTTAAAACGTAAGTTATTGATGTTATTGTACTTATATACACAGCAATTTATACAATTTAATGTAAATTATGTTGGTGACTATTGCCAAGGTTGGGGTTTCTGCAATACTTGAAATACGTTGTGCTAGATCTTGATCTAGCCGGTATTTATTAGGCAAACGTATTTGTTTTTCTATCCCCAAACTAGGTTCATAACTATTGGCTTGTTTTCGCTCTAGTTGTGTATCCGTCTTACGTACTTGCATACCGGCTGTAACAGTCCACGGATTTTGCCCTACTTTTAATCCTTGTCGGGCAAAGTCTGCATAATCTTGCTCTGATATTGCAGCACGCACATTCGGATGTTCTACTAGACTCTGTTGTACTGCTTCAAGTGGTGGCAAAGCAGCTTCAAGTTGAGGTTTTGCAATTGCTGTCGAAGCCACTGTAAAACAATAGCCCAACCCAAACAGATACCAAATTTGGCCTAGAAGTGTTGATTTAAATTTGATATTTAATGTCATTAGTCAAGTGCTCCTTGGCTCATATAACCAGAAATTAATGTAGGTATGACCCAATAAAAACAATCACTTGATTTAAATTTTTGCTGAATATGCGCCAAAACCAATGATACAGATTCGTGTTGTACAATCAGCAATATAAGATTCCGTTCAGTTGCTCCGCGAATTTTTTCCTGAACATTACGATAATGTTGGCGATTACCAAACCCTTGTGCGTTGACACAAGTACACCCTGAAATCAACTCAGGAATTAACCACAAATGCTCCATAAGTTCTTCAGCAATATCAGAGGACACGTTAATAGAGAGTTGGCATATTTCAGACATGATGATCTCGCGCTAAACCAAATTTTTTAAACAAGTTAGGAAGTAAAATCAGAGTCAGCAAAGTACAAGAAATAAGCCCTCCAATCACAACTATCGCCAATGGACGTTGAATCTCGGCACCAGGGCCAGTAGTAAATAACAATGGGATCAAACCTAAAGCTGCAATACTCGCGGTCATCATGACTGGACGTAAACGGCGCATAGCACCTTCACGAACAACTTCCTCAATTGCAACACCACGAGAAATCAGTTGATTAAAATAACTAATCATCACTAAACCATTCAGTACAGCAATCCCCATCAAGGCAATAAAACCAACTGATGCAGGAACAGATAAATACTCACCTGTTAATGCTAATGCAAATACTCCACCGACTAACGCAAAGGGAATATTGACGAAAACCAATACGGCTTGACGCACCGAACCCAAAGTCGTAAATAGTAAAAAGAAGATCATTGTTAATGCAGCAGGTACAACAAGCATTAAGCGAGCAGCCGCACGTTGTTGGTTTTCAAATTGCCCCCCCCATTTGAGTGAGTAGCCGGTTGGTAACTTGACTTTCTCTGCAACCAATTGTTTTGCTTCATCTACAAAACTAACTAAATCACGATCACGTACGTTGGCACGTACCACTGACATTCGTGATGCATTTTCACGATCAATTTTTACGACACCCTCAGTCTTAACCACTTCTGCTAAAGATAACAATGGCACTGCAGCTGCATTCTCAATTGGCAAGGCAATATTGGAAAATTCAAAACTCGACTCTCCCAAACGTGGATCCCCTTTCATCATTAATGGAACAGGGCGCCCCTGTTCAATAATGGAACCTATTTCTTTGCCTTCCACGAGCATCTTGAGTTGGGCTTGAACATTTTGACTGTCCAATTGATTTCGTATAGCCATATCACGATGGATTCGCAGCTCTTGATACTGTACTCCCGAATTTTCGAGTGTCATGACATCTTCATTGCCTTCAATGCCTTGTAGAACTATTGCAATTTGCTTTGATAAATCATTAAGCTGGTCTAAATCACTTCCAAAAATTTTGACAGCCAAATCTCCTCGTACTCCAGACAACATTTCTGAAGTGCGCATCTCTATGGGTTGACTAAATGTTAAGTTCACGCCAGGAACATCTTGAAGTACAAGACGAATTTTTTCTAAAATTTGCTCTTTATTTTTGACTTGCCATTGCGTTTGTGGTTTTAGCACAATGAAACTATCTGTTTCATTTAACCCCATAGGGTCTAATCCCAATTCATCAGAACCTGTACGTGCCACAATTCTTTCAACTTCAGGCACTTGTTCCAAAATACGTTTTTGAATATCCAGATCTAATGCAATTGAGTTTTGTAAGCTAATCGAAGGGATTTTTTCTAACTGTAAAATAGTATCTCCCTCATCCATGGTTGGCATAAATGACTTTCCAATGAATGGGAAAATCAATGCAGCCAGAAGTAAGGTACCACCTGCTAAGACATAAATCTGTTTAGGATGGGCTAAACTCAGATTCAAAAGTTTTCGGTAACCAGTTTCTAATTTAGCTACTAAAAAGGGTGTGTGATGTGCTTTCGGTTTTAGAAAGAATGAACACAGTACAGGAATCACTGTCAAAGAAAAAATTAGTGAACTTGATAAAGCAAATACAATTGTTAAAGCCACAGGTGAAAAGAGCTTCCCTTCCAATCCTTCAAGCGTGACCAATGGAATAAACACTAACATAATAATGATCATGCCTGCTGTGACTGGTACTGCAACCTCAGACACTGCGCGGTAAATCATATTTAATGGCGGTAAAAAAGAACGTTGCGGTGACTCTTTTGCTTCAGCAAGTTGCATTTCAATATTTTCAACCACTACAACTGCAGCATCCACTAATAAACCAATCGCAATCGTCAAACCACCTAAAGACATTAAATTGGCACTTAAACCAAAATGGTGCATCATCAAAAAAGTACTTAGTGCAGATAATGGTAAAACTGCCGCAACCACTAAAGCAGACCTTAGGTTTCCTAAGAACAATAAAAGTAAAATCAAGACTAAGACAATAGCTTCTAATAACGTTTTACTTACGGTATGAATGGCTCGGTTTACCAACTCACCACGATCATAAAATGGTTCAATCGTTGTACCCTGTGGCAGAGTTTTTTCAATGTCGGACAAATGCTCACGAACATGTTGAACGACTTGACGTGCATTCGCACCTTTTAAAGTTAATACAATACCTTGGACAGCCTCACCTTGGCCATTTTCAGTCACTGCACCATAGCGTGTGAGTGCTCCAGTATGTACCTGTGCAACATCTTTAACCCGCACCAATGTTCCTTGATGGCTAGAAACAATAATATCGCCTAACTCTTCAAGGTTTCTGACGCGGCTATCGCTTCGGATCAGTAATGACTCTCCATTTTCATTAAGCCGCCCAGCACCATCACTGGCATTATTTAGCTCGATTGCCTGTTGTAGCTGTGTTAAAGATAAGCCTCGTGCCGCCAGGGCCTCTAAATTAGGGGTCACTTCAAATGTACGAACAAGTCCCCCCAAAGCGTTAACATCGGCGACCCCTTCAATTTTACGAAGTTGTGGACGAACCACCCGATCAAGTAGAGTTCGTTTTTCCATATCACTGAGTGGCCCATGTAAGGTAAACATAAAAGATTCACCTAATGGGGTCGTCATGGGTGCAATTCCACCTGACGTACTACTTGGTAATGCAGACATCACATTACTTAAACGTTCATTCACCTGTTGTCTAGCCCAATAAGGGTCAGTGCCTTCAGCAAAGTCTAATGTGATAATCGCAATCGCGTATTTAGATTGCGAACGCATTACTGTCTGATGAGATATTCCCAACATTTCTTGTTCAATGGGTACAACAATACGGCTTTCCACCTCTTCGGGCGTCATGCCGGGCGATTTCATCACAATTTGTACTTGCGTACTTGACACATCAGGAAAAGCATCAATTGGTAGTTTCGTAAAAGCAATGTAGCCTGCCACACTGATCGCCAATGTGAGCAATAATATTAAAATGCGCTGACTAAGTGAAAAGGCGATAAGACGTTTTAACATATGTCTCACCTCAACGTTCTGTAGTGCTAATAGGTGCTTGCTCTGCACCAAAGCCAGACCACACCGCCTTGAGACGCTCTACACCACTGATAGCAAGTTGCATTTTGGGTTTTAATTTTTCAGCTGTAATATAACTTTGCTGCTGATCAGCTGATAGAACTTCAACCGTTACAGCTTCAAACCCCTTCTGATTTTTAACAAAAATAATGTGTTTACCATCTTGTGAGGTTATGGCAGTACTTGGTACTGGCCATGCTGCAATTACTGTTGGCTGCTTACTTTGAACATGAACTTTGACAAATTGTTGCACCCGCAAACAATTATGTTTGGTATCCATTTGTACGATGATATTTTGAGTTTGTGTATTCCCTACAAGTGCTGGAGCGATATTTTGTATATGCCCTGTAATATCACAACCTTCAACCTGAACAACATCCCCAATATGCACATATTTACTGTCAGCTAAATTAGCTTGTAATAACAATTGTAACGGTGAATCAGCGTTTACAAGTTGACCTAATACTGTACCAGCCTCAACATACTGACCTGTAGAAACCTGTAAGTTTTCTATATAACCACTTGTTGGGCTTTTAACATAGACAATGGAATTTAGACTATTTACCTGCCCTCCTCCCATAAATTGCAGCATTCGCTGTTTTGCACCTAAGTTAATATTAAGACGCTGTACTTGATTCTGTGCCTCTTGCACACGCTTCTCGGCAATAATGCCTTCAGCATATAAGCTACGTTCACGTGTTAAATTTTGCTGGGCTAATTGTTGTTGAGCACGAAGCTGCAATATTTCATTTTGAATCTGAATTAAATCTGGACTATGTACAGCAAGTACATGATGATTCCGGGTAACTTCTGCCAAGGGTTGTACCAAAACTTGCTGCACCATTCCTGAAACAGGACTAGTCAGTACAACTTTGCTTTCTGGTGACCACTGTACTTGCCCTTGTAAAATAATTTGTTTTTGTATGTTAGTAGAAGAAGCACCTAATGTGTGTAATTTGATCCCAACTTGCTCAATTTGTTTTGAAGAAATTAAGATTTGTTGCTCTGAGACTTCAGGACTCCTCTCAGCCTCTGAAACCTGTCTCTCTACTTTAGCCTCTATATTTTTATTCGAGAGCAGCTTACTTCCCCACCATAGCCCAAGGCTAATCAAGATCAAGACGCTCATTAGATATAATAGTTTTTTAAAATTTAGTACATCTACTCGCTGATCCACTCGTTTCATCCTTCAAGAGATTTTCTCTACAAAGCTAAGATTAAGTTCTTAAGATCAGATTAAGTTTATAAACCTATTTCAGACTGCATAGGCCCAAGTGAACCGTATTGGGTTTGTGGGAGACTTTTATTTAACTGATGTTACGTAGTAAGTGCATTTTGAGCATCTTCGCTACTACATGTTGTAGTCGATTTATAAATTATTAATAATCATTATATTAAACTATATATTGTTATTATTTCTCACGAAAATCAGCATCAAAACATAGGTGACTTTTATAAACTAAAATGTCTAAAATGAAGTGACCAAAACCACATTAAATGATCTAAATTGATCAAAATTTTACTCCACCAAAAACTATATACCAGTAATCAAATCATATACTTATAATTAAGGTCATTTAATGGAATAAATCTCGGTGACCTTGCCAAGGTTGGGGTATTTTTATGATCTAACTTTTACTACTTTGTAGCAGGAATCACAGCCATACAATCAATCAATCCCAACCTCGGTAATAGCTTAAAAATATTACTAATAAAAATAGAACCAAATTAAATTATGCACACCAAAACTATAAATTGTGTCTACTTTTCTACACTTACACAATAAATACCGTTAGATTACTTGAAAAGTAAACAGTTAAATAGTAGAAATGTATCATAGTTATATTTTAATAATCTAAATATGTGCCGTGGAACGCGTAAACAAGTAACTTCTGAATGTTCATTTAATTTTGATAACCCCAAAATTATCTTCAAGCGAGATCTTTCTAAACTCGCATTAAACACTCATCCAGATTTTGCTGGCATTCATCACTGCTATCACATGGCCTTTCGAGCTCTACGATTAACTTCTCATTTTCGTTTAGCATCAAACAAACTCAATGTTTGGTCTATAGCAGGAATATCCAATTTCTGGATCGCTGATAATTTTGATTTGTACCTGCATCACATGAAGCTTCCGCCTTCACCTCAGGAATTACATGTATATACGTTCCCACCTGATGCCAACTTACAACAACAACTCAAACACTATGCAAGCTTTGAATTCTTAAGTTTTTTGCAAGCAAATACTTTTGATATACACAATTTAAATCCGCAGCATCTTCAGCAAGCGATCAACCGATATATTTCGACTGAAGTTTTACTCGACTTTAATCGCTTACATTCATTCAAAGCACATAAAACGCTCAGTCTTGAGGGGCTTGGTAAGTTACTCAATTTTAGCCATACACAACTCCACAATAGAAACAGAAAAATCCATGCACGTCGCCAGCATCTACTTGACGAAGTCAGCAAGCAATCAAAAGTCGTCGATCATTATTTAAATCAAAATGATTTTTCACCAAATCCAACAGATTTTTGGAATTGTTCATATGCACGAAAGTGAAACTAAGCCCCTTCCTCAACCCAAAATTTTATTATCAGACTTATTAAAAAAGCTTTTTAATGCAGAGGATTTGTGTCTTCATGCACATATTAACTTTATCGCAGATCTATTGGTTTACCATGACTGCTCAGATTATCTTAAGGGGCTTGTTCTCAGTGAGATTGAATCTGATATTTCTACAAGTTCACCACCTCGCATTCCCGCTACTCTCCAAGCGTCTAGAAAATCTAAAATTGGTGATTCCCCAATCACGTATTACATCAACAGTATTGCCAGCATTTATCATGCGCACACGGAACTACTCACCTGGAATGTGCTCGTCCTTAAAGCAGCACTATATTTATTAGCATTGCCGCAGATCAAACCAGATTTATTTGAAAAACAACATACAGAGCATCTCAATACGATTAAGCGCTTATTTCAGCGTTTCCGCGTTGCAAACAAGTCTTTTTTTGCAAAAAAAAAAGATGCTCACGCATTAGATTATCAAGCATTCTTAACTCTTAAATTCCCTGCTTTATTTCTATCATTAGAGCAATTTGTAGAGTCTGCTCTTCAACCTGAAGCAGATCAAGAACTAAATGATTTTCAGAAAAATTTCTGTGATGAATTACGTATTGCATTCAATTATGTACTAAAAAGCCGTCCAAAAATTGCCAAATCAAGTGTAGATAGTAAACTGCAATATCGTACATGGGATACCGATGGAACTATTAACGAAATCATTGAGACTAAAAAAAGTAATAGAGGTTTAGCTAATGAGCAAGCCCTTGACGAGCAAGAAGACCCCTCTGTTATTGTTCAAGCAGATCAGATTACACCACTTGCCAGACATTCTAAAAATGCCCAACGTATGGCACTTTCGTTAATTCCAAAACATATGCAACGACAAGATCATTTGCTCACTGCAAGTTGTTTACTCCCAAGTGTTTATACTATTTCTGACCTAATTACATACCTGTATCATGATGATAAAAAACATAATGATAAAAGCGTGCTCGTTGTATTACTTTGCTTAATCACAGGCGTTGGCTTTAAAGACTGGTTAAATTTTCAAAAAAGGCGTGTAAAAAGATTAAATCATCGCCAAGTCATTAAATTGCAAAGTGACCAATACTATCTCTCAACCAAATTCAGCATTTTTGAAGATGCAACGTTTGAATATCCGGAGTCACTGATCAATAACACCGTTCATTTAGATATCCCTATCCCAAATCACTTTATTGATCGTATCAAAGCAGAACCAATCATCACTGAAGATGAGCTAAAGAAAAAAATTAGAATAATAAAAGATGAAGTCAAAATTCCTCAGCTGAACTTATCAAAAACTAGCTCATTACTGCATCATGTTATTTTGCAAAAAACAGGCAATAGGCAACTTGCTGACATCATCACTGGTGTAGATGCAAGTCACTCTTCTTCAAGCTCTTACTGCCATTACAATGTAAATAAATTACAAAAAAATTATGTCAAAGTTTTATCTGAACTATGTACACAGCTCGCTGAAAATGACTACGGTGATATTGTCTATAGTGATCAGTCCATCTGCTTTGGTAGCCAAAAAGCACCAAGTAAAAATGTCATAAAGGACATCCTTTTCTATCTTTACACCAAAATTTATACGACTTCAGATAACGACTGGGTAGAAAGTTTTAATGCTTATAGCATTTGGATGTGGCATATCCTACTTTTGTTTACCGCTGCACGACCTGTTCGGGACTTTCCAGGTTTTTTGAATAATATAAGTTTTCAGCAACAGACAATTATGCTGTCTGACAAAGAGGTCGGTGGTAGACGTGGCTTTGGACGCTTGATTCCACTTTGTGCATTTCTCATCGGTGAATTAAAGAAATATCTTCGTTTCCTCGAACATATCCAACAACATTACATGGCGATTAACCGCGAAATCTCAGCCCAAATTGATGCCATATTTAATAATGAACAGCCTCTGTTAAATCTTTTACAAAATGGCACACTCACTCCGCTTACACCTTCCAATGTGCGTGACTTTCATCCTGAAGTTGGGTTAGCACATCCCAACTGGCACCGCCATACAACACGTGCCTTTCTCACCAACAAACAAATCCCCGAGCCTTTAATACTTGCACTTTTTGGACATGAAGCCTTCCAACAGGAAGCCGCACATCCATTTTCTAGTTTGTCTCTGAACCAATATCGCGCGCTCGCAACACATTTAAATGAAATGCAGGAATATTTTGAAATTATTGGAGTGAATTTAAATGTCCTCATCGCTTAAAAAAGCAGATCAACTGTTTGCCGAAAAGAAACGAGAACTTACTCGACAATTAAATGAACAAAAAATTCAAAATGAAGTTCATGCTTCACTCCGCAAATATTTTTCAGAACAGCAGTTTGATCAGAATCCACATTTGCTAGGTGATTACGGCGAGGTTTATAGCCACATCAAGAAAAACTCTACGAGTAAAAAGTGGATCAAGTTTGCATATGATTTTTTTGAAGATTACATCAAAGAGTTAAATGCTCAGCATCGCTTGGATTTAGAGCTGCCTCATGCTGTTTTAGATATTAAAAGAGATAAGCCTATCGTGACCATGAGCTGGAATGCCGATGGTCATGAAATAAATGACCTCGTACAACAGCTTTATAATTATTGGGAATTGGCTGAAAGCTGTGACTCATTCTCAAATGAGGAAATCGTGGGCAATATTATATTGTCTGCCATTCTATTTGGTGGCTTAAATGAAAAAGCTGAACTTAATGCCTTGCTTGAACACCTCAGAAATCCAGTAAAAGTACGCCATTATAAAGACCTTAATATTCTTTTTTTAGAATCCCATTCTAATCATTATGGCGATATTTTTATTGATGAATATACTGTTCGAAAATCTAGAAATTTTATTCCAGACCCCGTCACACGTCTGTGGCTAATACATTTTAATCTGAGAGATATTCGACATGTTCATCTTCCCGTAGAGGGCTATCTTGAGTATATCTTTCGAAAAATAAAGAAAAAGTTTAAAAAAAATAGCTTATCGCATTTACTTCAGCATGCTCGCTACAACTGGTTACAGCTTCCCAACGTAGATATAGATCCGGCGCTCTCTGAATGCCTCATCGGGAATTTACTCAGTTGTGGTTTACCCGAACAAGAGTTTGAGCGTTTTGTGCAACCAAAATTTAAATATAAGCATGAGCTCACTACTGAAGTCATTCATCAGTCTAAGAATTTACCTCCACAAACTGTTTATTTGCATCATGAGCAAGATGCACTAAAAGATGTACTAAAAATTCATAAAGACTTATTAAAAATTATTCGTCTTCGCCAAACAGATGCCCCAATCTATCAACTCATGATCGATTATTGTATGGAGAATGCAAAACTCTTTAATGAATACAGTAAACGAATCACCCTGTGGTTAATTAGTCTCTTTAAACCACCTCAAGAAGATATAGATCTGCTAGCTCAGAGATTTGATTTTTGCGCTACAATTTTTGCTAAAATCATTTCCAACAATAGCCAGTTAGCCAAAAGCTCAATTTACACATACTACACTCGAATTGGTGAGCCTTGGCTAATCTATTCTTTACAATATCAATTTTCTGAGGACGATGAAGAAACACGCCTGCAAAAAATATATGCACAGATTTATCAAAATAACTGTATTGCTGAAAGTCTGCTCGAAGATACTGTTAAAAAATCGGCTGCTCAAATTGTAAAAACACTCAAACGTTTTCATCAATTTCAAGAACAACTATTCGATGCCCCAGCATTCACTTTAGAGACGCTGGATCAACAAACCAGACCACGCACACGTATTATCAGCCCAGTCACATTTCAACTGTTAATCAAAAAACTTCAACAAGCACATCTACAAAATATCATCTCTCAACATGACTATGAAAATCTTAGTCTTATTTATACGCTTGCTTACAGAACTGGGATGCGAATTAATGAAATGATTGGTTTACGTATCAAAGATACTGAAGGATTAAACAGAATATCATTATTGGTCAAGCCATATGGGTCAGAAAAAATAGGCAATGAACACAGATTAAAGACTGACAGCGCGCAACGTAGCGTGCCCGTGTATTGCTTACTCAAAGCATCTGAGTATCAACAATTTCATCAATATGTTGTCAAACAGCGGTTAACAAAAAAACCGAATGATTATTTATTCAGTCAGTTCAATGAGAATAAGAAACTCAGCCAGCACATGCTGACTGCACCCTTTAAAAATTTTATGGATCAGTTATTCAAGCAACATCACTATACATTTCATTCATTTAGACATTCTGCAGCAAATCATTTAGCATTAATTTTTAAATGTGATTATCATTTTTTGTCTGATAGCCTCACAGACTATACGGAAGTTGAATATAATCAGCTCAGGGCTGAGTTATTACGTAATTCAATTGATCAAAATCATTGGATTATCATCGCACATCTTTTGGGGCATCTCGAACCCATCGAGACCTTTAAAAGTTATATTCATGTAGCTTACTTTATTGCAGGTTATCAATTTTCCAAATATCGCCCATTACTAAGCAATGGTTTGGTTAAGAAAATGCTGGGGATAAGCAATTCAACACAAGAGTTACATTTTCTAAAATCGCTCAATGATCAGTCTGAATTCAATTTTGAAATGCATGCTACAACGCTCTGTAAACTTCTTCTAAACAATCAAGAAAAATGGATAGCGAGCAATGCTCACACACTACATGCAGAATTAGAGGTAAATCAAACGCAAGAACATTGTATTTTTGACTATTTTGTCGCGACTCCAGAATCTAAAATCGATCTTGATCTATTTTATAAGGCACTCTGCTTATTAGAGTTATACAAATATGATACGGAGCGCGTAGCACAAGAACTTTGCCTATCTCATGAGCTCATCAAGTATTGGTATGACAATGCAATCCAACTCAAACAACTTAAATCTAGAAAAAACAATCCAAGACTTTTTCATATAACCGAACTGCAATACATCAAACCGTCAATGATTGATACTAATGAGGACCTTTTATTGGTCACACATTTTTTTAACTATCTACAAGCCTGCTATCAAAAGTCACCTGAAAATATTAGGTATGTCTTAGAATTCTTTATTAATCACGTAACTGCTTCACATACAGGTTTACATTCAACGCGGAAAAATATTCAGAATCTGGAAAAATTCTACTATGCGGCCAAAGATCTGTTTCCTGCCAACATGTGGCATTTACTTGGAATAGATATGGTTAATTTTTTAAACAAAGAAATTACGCCGAATCTACTCAAACTTGCCAAGGCAAATCAGAAACTAGAAGGTTACCCAACAACAAAAGAAAATAATGCACGCTTACAGCTATATTCCTTAAAACAAGGCAAAGCACTACCGGCTTTTAAATTTTGTTTACATCTGGCTTGCATTGGTAGGCCTGCTCAATTGCAGTTAGAAATAAAATGACTTCAATAAATCATCGTAACGGATACTGCTTAACTCTCGTGCTACACCTAAGTTTTAATGGTGAGTGTCTGTTTTAATTTTTTTTGGGGGTTATACAGTTAATTAATGCTGATAAAAGCCTAGGCTGGCCATATATAATTCCATCAACCTGATTTTTTACCATTCGGTTTACCTAATTAATCATCACAAAATTATGTTGGTGATAATTTGGTAAATTTTTAAAAACTTATGTGACCACAATTAAACGATCTTAATAAAAATTAATTCCAATAAAAAATATTTGAAAACGTAAGTTGTTTATTTCATTGTACTTATATACACAGCAATTTATACAATTTAATGTATATTATGTTGGTGACTATTGCCAATATCGGGCTTTGGATTTTGATGCTGTATTGATTGAATTTAATGGGGAGGATGATCATGTTCATTTATTAATTAATTACCCACCAAAAGTTGCTATTTCAAATTTAGTGAATAGCTTAAAAGGTCTATCTAGTCGCCACCTTAGAAAAGACTTTCCTGAAATTAAAAACAAACTTTGGGGTGATTCTTTATGGTCGCCAAGTTACTTTGCTTCAAGTTGCGGTGGTGCGCCATTAGAAATTATTAAACAATACATCGAGCAACAACAATCACCTCATTAGAATTAAAAATCGAGCCTTATATCACCTCCATAAATGAGGGTGTTTTACGGCTCATTGGATAAATAAACATAAACGTCGACTACTCCCAGATCATTTAGCAACCGTACGTATTGAGCATGAATCTGCATCAACGCAATACATCTGTGGGTGCACACTGCGTCGTATCGGCGAATATCAGTGAAAAATTGAATTTCAGACCAGCGCAGTTCTATAAAGAACAGCATGTGCGTGGTAAATGGGTTTGTGATCAATGTGACACCCTGACTCAGCAAACGATGCCTGCCTATGTGATCGATAAATGTATTGCGACACTTGAGTTACTTAGCCATGTGCTGGTATCCAAATATGCTGATCACTTACCGCTGTATCGTCAGCGACAGATCTTTCTGCGCGCAGGTGTAGATCTATCTAGATCCACCCTGTCAGATTGGATTGGTCGCTGTGGTGTAGACACTTGAACCTCTGGTCAATGCCTTAAAACAGGTGGTGCTGCAGCAAGGGGGTGATCTATGACTTTCAAGAAACCGTTCAGGTCTGCATGCAGAAGAATTCCTGAATGGCTGGCAGGGACATCTGGTCTGTGATGATTACAGTGGTTATAAAGCACATTTCAAATCAGGTCAGATCATTGAAGTAGGTTGCATGGCACATGCATGTCGTAAATTCCATGAACTGCATATCACTGGGAAAAGTCAGATTGCTGAACAGGCACTGGTGCTGATTCAGAAATTGTATGCGATAGAAGCAGAGTTAAGGCACAAGACCGACGGTACAGCGCAACAACGCTGCGAATACCGGCAACGGCATAGTCAACCAGTGATGCAACAACTATATGAATTGCTCAACCAACATCATCTGATGGTGCCATCAAGTTCTACCACCGCTAAGGCAATCAATTACACTCTAAAGCGCTGGCAAGCCTTAAGCCGCTATTCAGATGATGGTAATCTATCTATTTACAATGATTTGGTGGAGAACCAAATGCACCCTTGGGCTTTAAGTCGTAAGAACTGGTTGTATGTTGGATCACTGCGCAGTGGTCAGCGAGTTGCTAACATCATGACATTGATCCAGTCAGCAAAGTTGAATGGTCTAGATCTGTATGCCTATTTAAATGGTGTACTGCAAAAGTTGCCGACATACAAAGTGATCCAAATTAAAAGATTGGCATAGAGTTTAGAGGATACTTACAAATCAATGGTATCGCCAAGTTGATCGTCATCATCTTTAGCTAAAACGGTCTTTAGCTTATCATTTGTGGCTAGACGCAACAGCATCAAATATCTAGCTTAAGAAGCATCTCAGAGTAAATTTTTACAACAAAGCTAATAAGCTTAGGCTATTTTAATAGTTTTCATGATCCGCTGCTTTATACAAAGGCTATAAAAATATTTAGTAATTTTTTATCTAAATTACTCTATATACTTAAAACTTGGTTGATCTCCCTATCTTAACCACACCATTTTTTGAGCACTGAAAAACTTTTTTCTGCAAAAATATATGAGGAACAACAAAAGTGTAAAATCTAAAAATAATATCTATTCTTTTAACTATTTTTCATTCAGCTATACACACAGATATTTTGTATCCAATTTTCTTAGTACTTGAATTCTTCAGTGATACATTAAAAAATGTGTAGCAAGTTGCTACACTTTTCCTTAGACAAGCTCTTTACCAAAAATATCATTCAGCCTATCACGAATACTTTGTACAAATTCCGGATTATTTTTTAGTTTATGCTTCATATTACGTTTAAAGTCATTCAAGCTCATACCAACTTCAGCAAAATCCATTTGGAATAAAGTGTCATTAATAACAATATTTGCTTGAGAGTCAGTGAGACAACCAATTTTTTTAAACCACTTCTTGAACTGCGAATACTTTTCATCATTATTAAAAATGTACCAGGAACGTACATTCGTATCGAATTTTGCCCCCAATTCTTTTACTAATGCATTCTCTTCAAATGGAACATCAAGATAAATTTTTTCAATTACAGCAGTTTCATTTAGTGTTTTATCAGTAATACGCTGATGCAGTTTAAAATTCACCCCCACAATTGGGCGCCCTTTTTTTATGGTTTCATACTCTAGTTGTAGATCTGTATTTTCGTTAATTTCTGCAACTATTTTATCTAATACATAGCGTCTAAAATCTACCCAGCGATCATATTTAGTTTCATTAATATCAATCAGAGCTTTCAAGTTTTCTAAAAGCATTGGGACTTCATAACTCTTTTGGCTTGCGTACTTGAATTCATTTTTAATGAAATACGTATAAAGACTCATACTAGCAACAGAATCCAAGGCAAACAGATGTTTCAATTGATAGGTGGTGAAATTCCCCCCAGCCAACTGCGTGAAATACGGTAACACCTCACTGGTAAAACGAATCTGAATGGCATTTTTAGAATCATCTTCCCATCTTAACTCACGGATAATAGGAACGACAGAATGTACTTTTTTAGTCTTTCTCTTACCATCATCAGTAGGTTCCTCAATAATAAAATGAGCCACCCTAGATGAAAGTTCTTTATAAATCCGGTCTATTGCAACATTAATCGAATTGCGTTTATTCAATCCTAGTAAATCTGCCAAATCATCCTTATACAGATAAATATAGGTTTGTTCTGTGATTTCACCATTTACCCTATTTTTCTCACTATAATTTGCAACAGCCATTGCATATAGGAGCGCCTTATATTCATTGGCTGATAACTCAATTGGGCGAATTAAGCGGTTACTAGTGCTAACAACGCCATTATGACGAATATTGCCTATACAGTAAGGAATATGATTCAATTCTTCTTGCAATGATTCTGATTCTGTCATAACCGTGATATTTATATATTTAATTCTATTTTTATATACAAAAGTGGAAAAACTTTCAAGACTTTCACCACAAGAATCTAAGAGTGGAAGGCTTGTCATCAGAAATATGCATTTTTGACGATTTATTGTCCTTAAAGTGGAATGAAATATATTATTTCCACCATATAGTGACAGACCTTCCACCTTTAGCTCTAAACTAACAGTTCAAAATACCCATTTTCACTTATTTCTTCCAAATTTAGGTATGCTATGTCAGATAGAAACCTAGATGTGACAAGGCTTCCACCTTTCATTAGATTTGAAAGGTATAAATGAATAGATAATCATCAGGAAATATCCAATAAAAAAAATTTATCCACAGGGTGCTAACACATAGTGACAAACCTTCCACCCTTAAAGATTGTTTAGCCAACTTTATCAACAAATTAAGTATTTATTTTTGCAAGAGTTTTTTAAAAAATATAACCTTTTTAAAAATAGTAGTGACAAACCTTCCACTCTTGTGACAAACTTTCCACTTTACGGTGACAGACCTTCCACCTTTGAGTGACAGACCTTCCACCTTTGAGTGACAGACCTTCCACCTTTGAGTGACAAACCTTCCACTTTACGGTGACAAGCCCTCCACTTTTAAACTTATAAGCATTTGTTTTATATAGCAAAAAAACAGTCTTAATTATTAATTAGCTAAATAAATAATTATACTAATTATTAATTAAGCTAGCTTATTTAAAAATTAGTTTTTTAAGTTGTTTTACACCTAAATAAATAAGATTTATAAATTTAAAAACTATAGTATGATGAGTGAAAGTTATTTATATTGTTAAACATTCAAATACGGAAGCATCTGACACGTATGTCTGCAAAAATTATTACGGTTGCTAACCACAAAGGTGGATGTGGCAAAACAACGACCGTTGTACATCTAGCCTCTGAACTTGCAAATCTTGGCAATAAAGTTTTAGTCATTGATTTAGATCCTCAAGCAAACGCAAGTTTACACATTGGGATCCAACATCCAAGCGAAATTGTTGTTACTTCAGCAGAATTACTCGTTGGTGATATTTCATTATTAGCTGATGCATTACAAGAAGAAACAAACTTTGAAAAAGTATCATTAATTTATGGCTCATTAAATTTAGGAAAAACTGAAGACCAGCTTAAAGAAGAAGCTCCTCGTCCTTCAGAAGAATTAAGCATCAAGCTAGAACTGTTAAAAGATCTTTACGACTTCATATTAATTGATTGCCCACCTAGTCTTAAACTATTAACCAGTAATGCCTTAGCATCATCAACACATGTCATTATCCCTATCGAATCTGGATCACAATATGGACTGTATGGGGTAACAGATCTTTTAAACCATCTTGAAAAGATAAAACGTATTAATCCAGATTTAGAGCTTTTAGGCGCTTTACTGATTAAACATGATGAACGTCAGAATGTTTGTAAATTGATTCGGGATGAAGCTTTAAAACAGGTTGGAAAAATTTTACAAACTACCATTCCTCAAAGTACTAAAGTTAATCAAG